>NZ_JBHUYE010000010.1:0-126795 GCF_042668835.1 Specibacter sp. NPDC057265 | reverse complement strand
ACCGAGCACCGCCTCGACAACGGGCTGCGCGTGGTGCTCTCCGAGGACCACCTCACCCCGGTCGCAGCCGTCTGCCTCTGGTACGACGCCGGCACGCGCCTTTTGCATTGCCGGGCTACCTGGCGCTGAGCTCCCGGGTCAGGGTGGTCAGGGACCCGGTGTCCACGTCCTGGGACGGGCCGTTGAGGTAGCGGGCCAGGGAATCATCCATGGCGTTGAGCCAGCGGGTGTGGTGGCGCGTGGCCATGGTGCCCGTGACCACTGAACGGTGCACCATGTCGCGGTAGCCCAGAATGTCGCTCTCCTTGTGGTGCATCCAGTCCTTGAACAGGGCACTGACGGCGTCCAGGTCAAAGGGCGGGTAGTCGGTGGCGTCAATGAGTCCGCGCAGGTAATCGGACTGGAAGTCGGCTTCGGCATTATGGTCCGGCAGGGCGGCCAGGCGTTCGCACCACAGCGCAATGTCAGCTTCGCGTTCCGCCAGCGGGGGCAGCTCAATCTTGCCGGTCATCACGTCCCGGGCAAACCAGGCCTGGGCGTCAAACATGTTGAAGGTGTAGTACTGGTCCTGCGCGCCCAGGTAGAACAAGTTGGTGTTCTGCTGCCACACCACGCCCTTGTACAAGTTCCTGGGGTAGAGCACGTTCTTGGACTTTAAGCTCAGTTCCGCGGGCAGGAACGGATACTTGTGCTGGTATCCGGTGCACAGCACCACGGCGTCAAAGTCACCCTGCGTGCCATCAATGAAGTGCGCGGTGCTGCCGTCAAAGCGGCTGACCAGGGGGCGCTCCAGGGTGTTTTTGGGCCAGTCAAAGCCCATGGGGGAGGTGCGGTAGCTGAACGTCACCGAGGCCGCACCCATCTTGTGCGCCTGCATGCCAATGTCCTCCGCGGAGTAACTGGCACCAATCAGGAGCAGCCGCTTGCCGGCAAAGCGCTCGGCGCCACGGAAATCATGGGCGTGGAGCACTTCACCCGGGAAACCGCCAAGGCCTGCAAACTCCGGGGCATTGGGGAAGGAGAAGTGGCCCGTGGAGACAATGAGCTTGTCAAAGACATGTTCAGTGGTGGTGCCGGTGGCCAGGTCTTCCACGCTCAGCGTGAATTCCTGGCTTTCCTCGTTCCAGCTGGTGTGGCGGGCCACGGTGTTGAACTGCACATACTTGCGCACATCCGACTTCTCCACACGGCCCTTGATGTAGTCAAAGAGCACCTCACGCGGGGGGAAGGAGGAGATGGGGCGGCCAAAGTGCTCGTCGAAGGAGTAGTCGGAAAATTCCAGGCACTCCTTGGGGCCGTTGGACCACAGGTGGCGGTACATGCTGGAGTGCACCGGCTCGCCGTGGACGTCCAGGCCCATGCGCCAGGTGCTGTTCCACTGCCCGCCCCAGTCGTTCTGCTTTTCAAAGCACATGATGTCAGGCATTGGGGTGCCCTTTTGCCGTGCTGATTCAAAGGCCCGCAGGGCGGCCATTCCGCTGGGACCCGCTCCAATGATGCCGACTCGTAATGTCATCCAATTCTCCTGATCCACTGGGTCAGTGGAAATGCCAACGGATTTGTTGATCCAAATCCAGCCCAAAGATACGTCTGCGGCCGTGCGTGGCGGCATTGACGGTGCGCCTCTGCCCGCACGGTGAATGTGGCATGTCCTCGCGGTGTTTAGCCGGAGGCGCCCCGCCGGGACTGGTCATCACAGTCCAGCAAGCTGGAAATTCACAAGGTTGCGGTCTTTTGCGCATTGCGCTGCCGCCCCAACGGATCTTTAGGAGGCGCGCAAGGACCCAGTCACGTTGCCCGCCTATCCTCCATGCGACCATGCGGGGGTATAGAAGTCAAAGCAAGCCCTTGCAATTGCGTTGCTACTGTAGGTAGTTGTCCGCCACCCCGTCTTACTGGTGGCTAAAGTTGGCAAGGTGCCGCGGAGCTAAGGAAGCGAAGAAGCAATGACACCAAAAAACACCGTGCTTCCAGCTCGCAGCGCTCCACGCTTGCCGGTTCGCCGTGGCGTTCAAGCTGTGCACAACGTGTCGTCGTGGCTGCTGGTCATGCTCGCGCTGCTATTGGCCGTGGCGGCCGGACCGCTGCTCTTTATGGAGCATCAGCAAAGATCAGTGCATCTGGAGCTGGGTGAATCCATAGTGGTTTATCCGCTGCCGAAGTCAGCGGCGCAGCCCAAAGAAGAGCGCCGGGATGACAATCCGGCCGGGCAGGAAGCGGGCTGCGTTCCAGCGGCCGGGCCGGTGAACATCCAACAGTGTGCTGGAAAAGCCGCCTATGCGGACACGTGGGGCAGTTACTGGACGGATTTCTCCGGTCCAGGGTGGAGCAAGGAATGGGCCGATGACTAAGGTTGCGCACGGCCCGGTGCAACGGGTCACCAGCGGAACGGCTCTGGGCAGTGCCCGGCTTCGAATTGTGGGCTGGATGTTGTTGCTGCTGGTTTCCGGGTTGGGCGGAACCATTGTGATCAGTGGGCGGCTGCTGCATTTACGCACCTATGAACTCACCACGGACCAGCTCATTCACGCAGCAGAGAACTTCCGCACCTTTGCCAAATCCCCATCGGGGCGGTCGCAGGACACCGTGGAAGATTTGTTTTCGCACTACCTGCAGGGAACTGTATCCAACCGCGCGGAATCGGCATTCAGCATTGTTGACGGGCACCCGGATAGACGCTCGCCGCTGGAGCCACCGGTCCGGCTGGATCTTGATAAGGAATTTGTCCAGCATGCAGCGGATGCGCGCCAACCGTTGCATGGCGTATTGGAAACCCCTGCAGGATCGGTGCACTACGCCGTCATCCCTGTGGAACTGGTAGGCGATCCCAGCCGGGGGGCCTTTGTCCAGATGGTTTACCCCAAAATTGTGGGGGAGCCACTGTTTCAGTCCTTGCGGCTGACGGCACTTGTCGGTGCGGCTGCGCTGGCTGTGGCGGCTGCTGCGAGCTGGGTGCTGGCGGGCCGGGTTTTAGGCCCGGTACGCTTGATCCGCCAGACGGCGGAAGTCATAAGTGAAAGCGACCTGACCCGGCGTATTCCAGTGTCTGGAACTGACGAGATGGCCAGCTTGGCACGCACCTTCAACGGCATGCTGGATAGATTGCAAACAGCATTTGTGATGCAGCGCGAATTCATTGATGATGCCGGCCACGAATTGCGGACGCCGTTGACAGTGGTGCGCGGTCATTTGGACCTCTTCGCCAAGGATCCCCAGCGCCACGCAGCGTCCTTGCCCTTGATCAAAAATGAGGTCTCCCGAATGGACAGAATTGTCCATGACTTAATCCTGCTGGCCAAAGCCGGGCAGCCAGACTTCATCCGCGTGGCCCCGACCAATCTGGCGGATTTAACCATTAATGTCCTTGCCAAGGCTCGGATGCTCGGTGAGCGGCGTTGGAGCATTGACGCGCTGGCCGAAGGTGTTGTGCAGGTGGATGAGGAGCGCCTGACCCAGGCCCTGATGCAACTGGCTGCCAACGCCGTGAACCATACCCACAAGGATGACTGCATTGCCGTGGGCTCCGTGGTGACAAACACTGAATTACGCCTGTGGGTCCGGGACACGGGTGCCGGGGTGCGCCCCGAGGACGCCGAGCGGATCTTTGACAGGTTCCGCCGCGGGGAAACCGTCAGGCGCGGGGACGGTGCAGGATTGGGACTGGCCATTGTGAGCTCCATTGCCAAAGGCCATGGAGGGAAGGCAACGCTGACAAGCACCCCCGGAACGGGGGCACGCTTCACCCTGGTCATGCCCCTGCGCGATGCCACGGAGGGAGCGGCCGGTGCGGAAAAAGCCGGGGGTGGCCAAGCATGAGACGTATCCTGATTGCCGAAGATGAGACTGGAATTGCCACCTTTGTGGAGGCTGGTTTGACGGAGGCCGGATTTGAGACCAAGATCGCCACTGACGGCCTGCAGGCATACCGGCTGGCGGAAACGGAATCATTTGATCTGCTGATCCTCGATATTGGTCTGCCGGTTATGGATGGTTTGGCCGTGTTGCGGCAGTTGCGGAACGACGGCGTCCACCTGCCCGTGATCATTCTTTCCGCCAGGGACAGCGTGCAGGACAAAGTGGCAGGACTTTCCAGCGGGGCCGATGACTACCTGGCCAAACCCTTCGCGCTGGAAGAGCTTGTGGCACGGGTCCACTCCCGGCTGCGCCCGGCATACCCGGTGGAAAGTGAAGTTTTGGTGGCAGGGGACCTGGTCCTCGACGGCGGAACGCAACGGGCGCGCCTGCATGGCCGGGAAGTTGCCCTCAGCGCCCGGGAATTTGCACTGGCCCAGGAATTTGTCCGTCATGCCGGGCAGGTCCTGTCAAGAGATCAGTTGTTGGCGAACGTGTGGGGTTTTGACTTTGATCCCGGATCCAATGTGGTGGGGGTGTATGTGCAATATTTACGAACCAAGTTGGGCGAGCACAGGATTGAAACCATCCGCGGACTGGGCTACAGGTTTGCCGAACCCTGACATTCTTATCTTCCCCTTATTTAGCCACGCCACCATGGTGCAAGGACAATAAGGAGAACAACACATGAATTTTTGGATTGCGCTGGCAGCCGACGTAGTGGCGATCACCGTGCTGGTATATGCAGTTTATTTCCCACGGCACTTCCGTAAAGACCTGGCCTTGGCTTATGTCTCACTGAATGTGGGCATTCTTGCCGTCACCATGCTGCTCGCGGACAGTGGGGCCGGCGTGGGTCTGGGCATGGGCTTGTTCGGCATCCTCTCCATCATTCGCCTGCGTTCAGATACCTTGACGCAGGAAGAAGTGGCCTACTATTTCATGGCACTGGCGATCGGCTTGGTCAATGGTTTGCATCCCGATCCGGCATGGCTGGCCCCAGCGCTGTCCTTCGGATTGGTGGCCATGATGTTCCTGGCCGATAATCGGCGCTTTTCCTCCCGGACACAGCGCCAGCAAATCACCTTGGACATGGCACATTGCCGCCAGGATTCCCTGGAGGCAGCGCTCTCGGAACTGCTCGACGCCGACATCATGCGCACAGTCGTGCTGGAACTGGACACCGTCCGGGATCTGACGGTGGTGGACGTGCGTTTCCGCACCCGCAAAACCTCAGCCAATAACATCCCCGGCATGGTAAATGGTTTGGAGCGGGAGCTGTTGGGTCAGGGACAGCGCTTCGCCAGCCCGAGCCGGACCCAGGCCGACACATGAGTTCGGGACTGCTGGAGGGGGCACAGCCGGACAACAATGAAGTTGCCCGGGAACAGTCATTGCCCGCGGCATTGCCGGTTCAGAGCTGGGCGCCTCTTGGCGGCCGTGCCCGCGGCGCACTTCATGATCTGGCCGGTGCCATGGCACCGATCACCCTTACTGAAGTGATGAGTGCTGCAGCCCTGCAAACCCGCGTGGACAAGAAGTTTCTGCTGTCCCCGGAGCAGATGGTTGAACTGGTCAGCCGACTCGGCGCCAGCTACCGGGTGTTGGAAATTGACCAAAAACGTATCTTTGGATACGAGTCCGTGTACTTCGACACCCCGGACCTGGCCCAGTTCCGGGCCCACCGCCAGGGCCGCCGCCGTCGTTACAAGGCGCGGACCCGGCTCTACGTTGACAGCAACGAATGCATGTTTGAAGCGAAGCTCAAAAGCAATCGGGGCGAAACGGTCAAGTACCGCTGGCCCCACTCGGTGGACGATCGTGGCATCATGACCCGCGACGCCCATAGTTTCCTGGCTGGATTGCTGGAAGCGAACTACGCCGTGGAAACACCAATACTGGAACCGGTGCTGCAGACGGATTATTCGCGCTGCACCTTTGTGGATCCAGTCCATCAGGAGAGGCTCACCTGCGATATCGATCTGGTGTGCAAAAACCAGCAGTTCAGCATTGACGGCCCGGACATGATTATTGTGGAAACCAAGTCTGCCACCGGCCGGGGCACCGCAGATCAAGCCTTGTTGAAGATGGGGGTTCGTCCTCTGAGCATGAGCAAGTACTGTTTGGGCATTGCCATGCTGAACCCGGAACTGGCCGCCAACAAGTGGTCGCGGCTGCTGACCCGGCACTTTGGCTGGCAGCGCGCATCCGCTCTTACCGGCCAGATGTGAGCTCTCCGTGCTGCACGGCCCAGCGCGTGTCCAGCTGCACATTCTCCAGCAGGCGGCGGTCGTGGGTGACCAGCAGCAGCGTTCCCTCATAGCTTTCCAACGCCTCTTCGAGCTGCTCAATGGCCTGCAGGTCCAGGTGGTTGGTGGGCTCATCCAGCACCAGCACATTGACGCCGCGGGCCTGCAGCAGCGCCAAGGATGCGCGCGTCCGTTCGCCGGGTGACAGCGCGCCCACGGGGCTGGTCACTTGATCGGCCTTCAAGCCAAACTTGGCCAGCAGGGTGCGCACTTCGCCCTGGTTCATTTCCGGGACCAGTTCCTCGAAGGTGTCACCCAGCGGGACCTGTTCCGGAAATTGGCTGCGGGCCTGGTCCACCTCGCCAATGGCCACATTGGCTCCCAGGGAGGCGGTGCCCTGATCCGGGGCGACGCGTCCCAGCAGCAGCTTCAGCAGGGTGGACTTGCCGGCGCCGTTGGGGCCTGTAATGCCGATCCGCTCGCCGGCATTGACCTGCACGGACACCGGGCCCAGTGTGAAACCACCTTGGCGCACCACCGCCGCATTCAACGTGGAGACCACAGTGCTGGAACGCGGTGCGGCGCCAATGGTGAACTGCAGCGCCCACTCCTTGCGCGGCTCCTCCACCTCGTCCAGCCGGGCAATGCGCGATTCCATTTGGCGCACCTTCTGCGCCTGTTTCTCGGAGGATTCCGCACTGGCCTTGCGGCGGATCTTGTCATTGTCGGGGTTCTTTTTCATGGCGTTGCGCACGCCCTGGGAGCTCCATTCGCGCTGCGTCCGTGCACGCCCCACCAAATCAGCCTTCTTGCCGGCAAATTCGTCGTAGGCCTCACGGGCGTGGCGGCGGGCAATGGCGCGTTCCTCCAGGAAGGAATCATAGCCGCCGTCGTACACAGCCACCTTGTTCTGCGCCAGATCCAACTCCACCACCGAGGTGATGGTGCGGGCCAGGAATTCGCGGTCGTGGGAGACCAGCACCACCCCGCCCCGCAGACCCTTCACGAATTCCTCGAGCCGGGCCAGTCCGGCCAAATCCAAATCGTTGGTGGGTTCGTCCAACAGCACGACGTCGAAGCGGCTCAGCAACAGCGCCGCCAGCGCCACGCGGGCGGCCTGCCCCCCGGAGAGCCCCGTCATGGGCGCCTCGGGGGAAAGGTTCAGGCCCAGCTCGGCCAGCGTCACCGGGATGCGCTCCTCCAGGTCCGCGGCGCCGCAGGCCAACCAGTGGTCCAGGGCGTTGGCGTACCTGTCATCGGCTGCGGAATCACCTGTGCCCAGGGCCTCGGCGGAGGATTCCATGGCCCCGGTGGCGGCAGTGCAGCCGGTGCGGCGGCCAATGTAGGCGGCAATGGATTCCCCCGAAACACGTTCGTGTTCCTGCGGCAGCCAGCCCACAAACGCATCCTGCGGGGTGGTGCTGACGGAGCCGCCCTGCGGGGTGGCCGCGCCGGCCAGCAGGCTCAGCAGGGTGGACTTGCCCGCGCCATTGGCGCCCACCACGCCAATCACATCACCGGGGGCCACCGTGAAGGAAAGCTTGCTGAACAGGGTGCGGTGGGCGTGGCCTCCGGAGAGGTCCTTCGCCACAAGTGTTGCGCTCATCCCTCCATCTTAAGTTGCCCGGAGGTGGTTGCCCGCCGGTCCCGGGCGCAGGCGCCCTTTTGCCGAGCTGACGGCCGGCGTTGAGGGACGCCGCCATCCAACCCGACCCGTTGGCAACAAGCTGGACAACTGGAAAGCCACCGTCCGGCCCGCCCGGATCCACCAGGAAGCAGTTCCGGTCATGCGGTGCTGCCGCCTCAGCCTTGTGCCGCTGCCCCCAGGGACAACCAGTTCGCCCGGCTCGCCAGCGCGGCCCCATCCGCGTCCCCCGCCGCCGCCAGTTGGATGATCCGCGCATGCGCCAGGACCGAATGCTGCGCCGCCTGCGAGCTGAAACGTTGGCGTTCCACCCGCCGCAGCAGAGGCATGGCCTGTTCCAGTACCAAAGGAACCATGTCATTGCCGCAGGCGCCGAGCAGAATCGCGTGGAAACCGTCGTCGGCGGCCAGGGCGGCGTCGGCGTCGTTGCTGTCAAGGGCTTTGGCGAAGCGGGCATTGGCGTCAGTCATGTCCGCCAGCTCGGCAGGTCCCAGCAGCGGCACGGCGAGCCTTGCCGCCAGTTCATGCATGGCGGCGACCACCTGCTGGGCGCTGATGGTCGATTCCGCAGTCAGCGGAGCCACCATGGTGGCCCTGCCCGGCTGCGAAAGGATCAGCCCCGCCCGCTCCAGGCGCAGCAGGGCCTCACGGATCGGCGTCCGGCTCACCCCAAGCCAGGCCTGAAGTTCCGGATCACGCAGGCGCTCGCCGGGGGCAAAAGTGCCATCAACAATGGCGTCGCGGATGGATTCGTAGACTTCATCGCGCAGCAGGGACCGCTTGTGGATTCCAGCGGCTGGGGGAGTGGGCATGCACCATAGGATATCTCGCCTCCGGCTGCGCCGCGCCAAAAACCCTTGACAGCCGCTGCCTAGAGGTATCCAATATATTGCACACTGCTTTGACCTTGCAGCGGCGGATCGGCCGGTCTCCGCTGCACCCCGAGCCGACAAGGACGCCATGGCCCTCTCAGATTTTGAACGCTACCCGCTGACCTTCGGGCCCAGTCCCGTCCACGAACTGCCACGTTTAAGCGCGCACCTGGGCGGGGCAAGGATTTGGGCCAAGCGCGAGGACGTCAACAGCGGCCTGGCCTTCGGCGGCAACAAGATGCGCAAACTGGAATACATTGTCCCGGACGCCATTGCCCAGGGCGCGGACACCCTGGTTTCCATAGGCGGCTACCAGTCCAACCACACCCGCCAGGTGGCTGCCGTCGCTGCAAAGCTGGGCATGAAGGCGCGCCTGGTGCAGGAAAACTGGGTCGACTGGCCGGACCCGCTCAGCGACCGCGTTGGCAACATCCAGCTCTCGCGCATCATGGGCGCCCACGTCAGCCTCGATTCGGCGGGTTTTGACATTGGCATCCGCAGCAGCTGGGAGGATGCCATCAAGGAAGTGGAGACTGCCGGCGGCAAGCCGTACCCCATCCCGGCCGGTGCGTCCGAGCACCACCTCGGTGGCCTGGGCTTTGCCAATTGGGCCTATGAGGTGCAAAGGCAGGAAGCTGAGTTGGGTGTCTTCTTTGACACGATCATTGTCTGCACCGTGACCGGCTCCACGCACGCAGGCATGATTGCCGGGTTCGCCGGCCAGGACCGCCCCCGCCGCGTCATTGGCATCGACGCCTCCGCCACCATTGAAAAGACGCGCGCGCAGGTGGCGCGGATTGCCCGCCACACCGCCAAACTCATTGGCCTGGGCCGTGAGCTCCGCGACGAGGAAATCACCGTCCTGCAGGGCTGGGCCGGCGAGCGCTACGGCATCCCGGTGGAGTCGACCATGGAGGCCATCCACCTTTCCGGCTCCCTTGAAGGCATGATCATTGACCCCGTCTATGAGGGGAAGTCCATGGCGGGCCTCATCGGCCTGATCCGGCGCGGGGACATCCCTGCCACGAGCAACGTGCTCTACGCGCACCTCGGCGGCCAGCCCGCCCTCAACGCCTACAGCGGGCTGTTCCGCTAAGCGCTGCCACTGCGTCCTCCCGGCCAGGCCGGACGGACCGGGACAGAACAGGCCGGACCAGGGCCGGGACGGCAGCTTTTTTGTGGACACGACGGCGGCGCCCCGGGCCAGGCGTTGTTCAGGGGTGCGGCGTGGGCTAGGGTGAATCCCTGTGTGATGGACAACGCAGCCCCCCAGCCCGCGCAGATCGCCCCGCCTCGCGGCGGAGGGCTTGATCGCGCCAAGTCCGCCTGCCACTCACGAATCACTTTAGAAGGCCGTTGTGCGCTCGTTTCCCTACCAGACCGCCGGAAAACCGGACCTCCGATCCCCAGGAAGGTACCTGCTGTGGCTGGCCGGCGCACAGCGCGGAACGCTGCTGGTGGCCATCCTGTACGGCGCCGTTTGGACGCTGTGCCAGGCGTTCACCCCCTTCATCCTGGGGAAGGCCATTGACCAGGGCATCCTGCCGGGTGATTTTGGCAGGCTTGCCTTCTGGGTGGGCCTGCTGGTGGCGTTGACCCTGGTCCAGTCGGTGTCCGCCACGCTGCGCCACCGCGCCTCCGTGAGCAACTGGTTGCAGGCCGCCTACCGCTCCGCCCAGACCGTGGGCCACAAGGTCACCCGCAGCGGTGATGCCCTGCCGCGGAAATTTTCCACCGGCGAGGTGGTCTCCACCACCGCATCGGACGCCATGCGCATTGGGGAGATCTTTGACGTCGCCGCCCGCCTGGCCGGGTCCCTGGCAGGCTATCTGCTGGTGACGTTCCTGGTGTTCCAGACGTCCTGGCAGCTGGGCCTGGTGGTGCTGGTGGGCGTCCCGGTCTGCGGGGCCATGCTCTTGTTCGTCATCCGTCCGCTGCAGCGCCGCCAGAAGGAACAGCGCGAGGCCGCCGGTAAAATGACGGCTCTGGGCGCGGACACCGTGGCCGGACTGCGGGTGCTGCGCGGCATTGGCGGGGAACACATCTTCGTGGACAGGTACCGGGAGCGTTCGCGGGAAACCCAGCTCGCCGGCAACAAGGTGGCCTACTCGCTGGCGGATCTGGACGCCGTCCAGGTCCTGGTGGTGGGCGCCTTCAGCGTGGCCTTCACCTGGATCGGTGCACTGCAGGCCGTCTCGGGGCAGATCGAGGCAGGCCAGCTCGTGGCGCTTTACGGCTACGCGGTCTTCCTGGTTTCGCCCATCCGCACCGCGGCCGACGCCGTCTCACGTTTCATCCGCGCCCACGTGGGTGCCAGCCGCATCATTGACGTGCTGGCCACCCCGTCCGCCGTGCACGACGCCGACACCACCGTCGCCGCGCCAGCCGCCCCCAGTGCACTGCTTGATGTGGACTCGAACGTGGTGGTGGCCCCGGGCGGACTGAGCGCCATTGTTTCCGGGGATCCGGACGAGTCCGCGGGGCTGGCCCGGAGGCTGGGCCGCTTCGAGGACGCCGTGCTGCGCGAGGCCCAGGTGCATTGGGGCGGGCAGGCCCTGCACATGATGCCGCTGCGGGAGGTGCGCGCACGCATTGTGGTTTCCGATGCCGAGCCCCAGCTGTTCACGGGCACCCTGCGGGAGGGGCTGGATCCGGCCGGGCGGCACAGCGACCAGAAGATCATGGAGGCCATTGCCGTGGCCAGCGCCAGTGACGTCCTGGACGGACTTGAGCATGGCCTCGATGGCGAGGTGACGGAAAAGGGGCGTGGCTTTTCCGGCGGCCAACGCCAGCGCCTCACCTTGGCCCGTGCCGTGCTGACGGAGGCCGAGGTGCTGGTGCTCGTTGAGCCCACCAGCGCCGTGGACGCCCATACCGAGGCCAAGATCGCCGACGCCCTGCGCCGCACCCGCGGCACGCAGGGCAACACCACCGTGGTGGTCACCGCCAGCCCCCTGCTGCTTGGCGCCATGGACACGGTGGTCTTTTTGAAGGACGGGAAACTGCACTCCCAGGGCACGCACCGGCAGCTGCTGGACACCGTTCCCGACTACCGGGCGGTGGTGGTCCGCGGTGAAGGCATGGACGGCCACGGCACGGATGCGGATGGAACCGCCGAGGACGCCGCCCTAAGCGTGGACGCCGCGCCCGGCGTCGGGCATGCCAACACCAATGGAGGGGAAAAATAATGGCCGGAACCATGCTGCCCGTGGCGGATTCCGCCCAGGTCAAGGCTGAAGGGCTGCGGCTGCTGCGCATGCACCGGCGGCCGCTGACCGCTGTGGTGGGCCTGTACGTGGTGGCAGCTGTGGCGGGACTGGCAGGACCGTTCCTGGTGGGCCGGCTGGTGGACGAAGTCAGCGCGGGGACCACTGCGGCATTCGTGGCGTGGGTGGCGGCGGCCCTGGCCGGCTTCGTGGCGGTCCAGACCGTGGTGTCCAGGTTGGCACGCCGCAGGGGCATGGTGCTGGGGGAGAAGGTGTTTGCCTTACTCCGCGAGGAGTTCATGGAGCAGGTCACCTCGCTGCCGTTGTCCACCGTGGAAAATGCCGGCACCGGTGACCTCGTCTCACGCACCACCAATGACGTTGACTCCGTCTCCCACACGGTCCGCTTTGGGGTGCCGCAGGTTTTGGTGTCGGTGGCCACTATTGCACTGACCGCCACAGCGGCCCTGCTGACGAGCCCGCTCGTGGCGCTGGCGTTGTTTGTGGGTGTGCCGTTGCTCGTGCCCATCACGCGCTGGTACCTCAAGCGGGCCACGCCGGGCTATCTGGCCGAGCGGGAAAGCTACGCCGGCCTCAACGGTGCCATCACCGAGACCATTGAGGGTGCCCGCACGGTTGACGCGCTCAGCCTGGGCGCGCACCGGCGCGGACGGATCGACGCTGCCCTGAAGAATTGCTTTGAGAAGGAAAAGTACACGCTGCGCCTGCGCACGGTGCTGTTCCCCGCGGCCGAGTTCTCCTTCTGGCTGCCCGTGGCTGCAGTTTTGCTCTGGGGCGGCTGGCTCGCCTCGCAGGGAGCCGTCACCACGGGCATGGTGGCCACTGTGGCGCTGTATGCCATGGCGCTCATTGACCCCGTGGACACCTTGATCATGTGGATTGACGAGATCCAGGTGGGGGCTTCCTCCCTGGCGAGGATTGTGGGCATCCGCAACGTCGGAGCTGACCGCACTGCCACCGATGCCGTCCCGGCGGGTGAGGAAATTTTGGTGGACCAGGCCCGCTATGCCTACCGCGAGGGCCACGACGTGCTGCACGGGATCGATCTGGAGCTGGTGCCGGGGGAGCGGTTGGCCATGGTGGGACCGTCCGGTGCGGGCAAGTCCACGCTGGGCCGCCTGCTCGCGGGGATCCACGGCCCCACGGCGGGATCCGTCACGGTGGGCGGTGTGCCCCTGGTGGACCGGCCCCTGGATGAACTGCGCGGCGAGGTGGCCCTGGTGACCCAGGAACACCACGTGTTTGTGGGAACGCTGGCCGACAATGTCCGCCTGGGCAAGGCCGACGCAAGTGACGGCGAAATTGAAAAGGCGCTGGCCGACGTCGGCTCCCTTGCCTGGGTGCGCGCACTCCCGGAAGGGCTCGCCACCGAGGTGGGTTCCGGTGCGCACACGCTCACCCCCGCCCAGGCGCAGGAGCTGGCGCTGGCCCGGCTGGTGCTGGCGGATCCGCACACGCTCGTGCTGGATGAGGCCACTTCGCTGATCGACCCGCAGGCCGCCCGCGACCTTGAATTCTCACTCAGCGCGGTGCTGAAGGGGCGGACGGTGGTGGCAATTGCGCACCGGCTGCACACCGCGCACGACGCCGACCGGGTGGCGGTTGTGGAGGCAGGCCGGATCTCCGAGCTGGGCAGCCACGACGAGCTCGTCGCCAAGAACGGCTCCTACGCAGCCCTGTGGCATTCCTGGCGCCAGGACGCCTAAGCCTGCGGTGCATGCGTGTGCATGGAATAGGGCGTCAAGGGTGGCAGTTGTGCAGGGCATGGAGACTGAATTTAAAAAGCGCATTGGATTCCTGTCCTTTGGCCATTACGGGGCCGGGCGGGGCTCGCACACCAACTCCGCCGCCGATGCCCTGCATCAGGGCGTGGATCTGGCGGTCGCGGCGGAGGAACTGGGCATTGACGGGGCATTTTTCCGGGTCCACCACTTTGCCCGGCAACAGGCCGCACCCTTTCCCCTGCTCGCCGCGATTGCCGCCCGGACGCGCCGGATTGAATTGGGTACCGGCGTGATTGACATGCGCTATGAAAACCCCCTCTACATGGCCGAACAGGCGGCGGCCACGGATCTGCTCAGCAGTGGGCGGCTGCAGCTGGGCGTGAGCCGTGGTTCACCCGAACCGGCAGCCAACGGGGCAGCCGATTTTGGCCATTTCCCCCTGGAAGGCGAAAGCTACGCCGACATGGCCCGGCGGCACACGGCCAGCTTCCGGCATGCCATTTCCGGCGCCGGGGTTGCTGAACCGGCACCGCACGTTTCCATGGGTGGGGAACGGCTGCTGGCCATTGAACCGCAGTCGCCGGGATTGGCGCAGCGGATTTGGTGGGGCGCCGGCTCCCGCGCCACCGCCGTGTGGGCGGCCCGGCAGGGCATGAACCTGATGAGCTCAACCCTGCTCACCGAGGACACCGGCGTGCCCTTCGATGAGCTGCAGGCCGAGCAGATCCAGCTGTTCCGTGACGAGTGGGCGCAGGCCGGGCACGGTTTCACACCGCGGGTCTCGGTCAGCCGGAGCATCATTCCCGTGGTCGACGAGGTGGACAGGATGTACTTTGGCCTGCGTGCCCAGGCGGAGAACAAGGACCAGGTGGGCGTCATTGACGGACTGCTGTCGCGCTTTGGCAAGAGCTACCTGGGCGACCCCGCGGACATTGCCCGGGACCTCGCCGCCGACGCCGCGGTGCAGGCCGCCGACACCCTCATGCTCACGGTGCCCAACCAGCTGGGCGTGGCCTACAACACCAAAATGCTGGCCACCATTGCCGCGCACATTGCACCGGCGATCGGCTGGGAGCCGAATACTGAGGGGCCGGTCGAATGAGAAGCCGTATGACGAAGCCCGTTTCCGCTCGTTGGGGGTGAAACACGTGCAAAGCGAACCCAACCCACGGGCGGGAGTTGGGTCTGTGCCCCGCAATCCGACTCTGGAAGTGGTTTTGACACTGTAGGGTTGCCCATGATGTCCCTCTTTGCTGAGGTGCAGCCCACTCCTGCAGTGCGATCGAGAGGAAACGCGCCGGGCATCCGCGCGCGGGCAAGCCTATGCGAACAACGAAGATCAAACCATTGATTGTGCTCGGAACTGTTGCGCTCCTGGCCCTCACGGGCTGCGCAAGCGGCTCCGATGAGCCCACCGGCAACGGCGCACCCGCCGGCGCTGAGCCGCAGGCCAGGCTGTTCGAGTTCCAGACATCCACATACGGTTCAGACAACGGCGAACTCGCGATTCGGATCCCGGCTGAGTTGTCGGATGCCACCGGCGCTGCCGACGAGCTGCTGGTGACCGAGGTCCAAGCTACGGCCCGTGAACTCAGTGGCGCGAAGTACTGTGCGGTCGACCTCGCGGTGAGCTACGCAGGCGACGCGCCTGACGTGCTCACGGAGCCGTCCATGACCAAAGCCGAATGGCAGGAGTCGGCCGAGGAGGCCTTCCTCGCCGCCGCCGGCGCTGAAATCAAGACGATGGAGCAGGCTGAGCAAACGATCGCTCTGGGCGACGTGGAAGGGGCGCGGCTTCAAGAACTGAAAGAGGGGTTCCTCGACAAGAGTTACGAGCCCACACCCGGGTGGTCCCTTCTGAGCGAAGCGCGCCCCGCCGCTGAGCTTGACTCTTCCGCTCCCAAGCACGGAGTCTATTTCTCCGACGATTACAAGACCCTGACGTTCGTCGAGAACTGTGCCGTGTCCCCGGTGGACGATGGAGACGCAACGTTCCGGTTCCCGAAGCTCGACCAGAAGGGCAAGGTCGTGACCCTTGCCGAGGTCGAGCTATCCGTCATGAAGTCGGGCACAATCACTGTCACCAGCGCCAATGTGCCAGGGTTCACCCAGGACACGGACGGCAACTGGATCGCAAAGTAGCAACCGGGCCTTGAGCGGACGGGCGGCTCCGAATCGTTCCGCGCCGGTTTGTTTGAGTTGCCAGCCCCCGACTCGAAGAGGTCTGCCGCGGTGGCGCCGGCCACCGCCTGAGCCTCAGCGCAGCGGACCCCAAGTGCCCTGCATCGTGCCTTCCCCGCACGACGCAGGGCACTTGGCTTTAGTCCTACAATCACGGTGGTAAAATTGGCACAGCAACCCCCAAAACTTTTAGCGATACCGGCTCAACACCGAGCCGAAGCATCGCACAAGATGGCAGCGGACAGCCGCAGCCAGCCGCCAACCAAACCCTAGAGTCGGGAACCCATGAGAAGAACTGCCCACCAGACCCCGCCCGCCCTTGCCGAAGGTGCCATGCGCATTGTGGCCCTTGGTGGCCTGGGCGAAATTGGCCGCAACATGACAGTTTTTGAGTACGCCGGAAAGCTGCTCATCGTTGACTGCGGTGTGCTTTTCCCCGAAGAGCAGCACCCGGGCGTGGATGTCATCATCCCCGACTTCTCCTACCTGAAGAACCGTTGGCAGGACGTGGTGGGCCTGGTGCTCACCCACGGCCACGAGGACCACATTGGTGGTGTCCCGTACCTGCTCAAGCACCGTGCGGACATCCCCGTGATCTCCGCGAAGCTGACCTTGGCCTTCTTGAAGACCAAGCTTGAAGAGCACCGCATCAAGGGCAAAATGATCCAGGTCAAGGAAGGCGACCGGCGCAAGTTCGGCCCCTTCGACGTGGAATTCCTCGCCGTAAACCACTCCATCCCGGACGGACTGGCAGTTGCCATCCGCACCCCCGCCGGCCTGGTGCTGGAAACCGGTGACTTTAAGATGGACCAGTTCCCGCTGGACAAGCGCATCACCGACCTTGCCGGCTTTGCCCGCCTGGGCGAGGAGGGCGTGGATTTGTTCCTGCCCGACTCCACCAACGCCGAGGTTCCCGGCTTCCTGGCCGCTGAAGCTGACTTGATTCCGGCCATTGACGGCGTCATGCGCACCGCCCCGCGCCGCGTGGTGGTTTCCAGCTTCGCCAGCCACGTGCACCGCATCCAGCAGATCATTGACTCGGCGCACAAGTACAACCGCAAGATCGCCTTTGTGGGCCGCTCCATGGTGCGCAACATGACCACCGCCCGCGAACTGGGCTACTTGAAGATTCCCCGCGGCATGCTGGTGGAGGCCAAGGAACTGGAAAAGATGGCTCCTGAAAAGGCCGTGCTGATCTGCACCGGTTCGCAGGGTGAACCCATGGCCGCACTGGCCCGCATGGCCAGCGGCGACCACCAGATCAACTTGACCGAGGGCGACACCGTTCTGCTGGCCAGCTCGCTGGTGCCCGGCAATGAGACCTCCATTTACCGTCTCATCAACGACCTCACCAAGCAGGGCGCCAATGTCATCCACAAGGGCAACGCCAAGGTGCACGTCTCCGGCCACGCCAGTGCCGGTGAGCTGGTGTACTGCTACAACCTGGTGCGTCCCAAGAATGTCATGCCGGTCCATGGTGAATACCGCCACCTGAAGGCCAACGCCGAACTGGCCATCCGCACCGGCGTGGACCCGAAGAACGCGTTCATTTTGGATGATGGCACCGCCATTGACCTCAAGGACGGCGTGGTCAAGGTCAGCGGCAGCGTTCCGGCCGCCTACGTCTACGTGGAAAACATGGTGGCAGGCGCAGCCACGGAGGAGTCCCTGCAGGACCGCCTCCGCCTGGCCGAAGACGGTGCCGTCACGGTGCTGTTGATTGTCAACCCGGACACCGGCAAAATTGAAGAGGATCCGGAATTCTTCTCCGTGGGCTTCAACTTGACGGACAAAGACATTGAAAAGGCCACCGGGATCGTGGAAAAGGCGATCTTGAGCCTGCGTGGCGAGAAGACCGGGCAGCGTGCCGAGAAGGCCGTTGCCGACGCCCTGCTGCGCTGGTCCGACCGCTCCCTGCGCCGCAAGCCCGTCTACACCGTCATCATCGTCGAGGCTTAGGCCTTCACCACTTGATGGCCCTGCGGGCTTGATGCAAAAGCGCCATCGTACGTTTCGGGGGGAACGTGCGGCGGCGCTTCGCGTTTAAGCGGGTGCGCGGGCATGGGCCGGGTGCGCGGGAATGACGCATCGCAGCATCCAGCAGCATCCCCAACGCCAGCACCGGCGCCGGAGCGCGTGCGGCCACCTACTGGCGTGCTACTCGCCCCGGAGCCTGTCCATGTCCCGGCGGTCCTTTTTGGTGGGCCGGCCCGTGCCGCGGTCACGCTGCGGCAGACCCAGCGCCGGCAGCACGGGGCGCGGGGGAGTGTGGTCGGTGAAGCAGTGGGCCGCTGCCTCCGCGCCCACGCGCTTGTTAATGAGCCGGCGGACTTCGAGGATGCGGTCATAGCCGGGTTGCCGCACCTTGACCGTGTCTCCGGGAACCACCGTTTGCGATGCCTTGGCGTTGACGTCATTGAGCTTCACGTGGCCGGCGCGGCAGGCGGCGGTGGCCTGCGAACGCGTCTTGTAGGCGCGGATGGACCACAGCCAGGCGTCGATGCGCACCGATGCCGGTGCAGTTTTGGGGATGCTCATGGTGCATCCACTCTAACGCCGCGTCGAGGCAGATGCAGCCCCGCCGCGTCCGACGCAGCGCTGCGTCTGTTTCAACGGCGCTGCATCGGACTCGGCGGCAACGGGGGCAGCGGTTGCAACGGCGGCAGCAACGGCGGCAACGGCGGCAGGGTCTTAGGCCTGGTTGCTGAACGCGGCGTCGAAGGACACGGCGGAGGGCGCAAAGTCGAACTTCTTCAAGGCTGCCAGAGCCTCCGGGGCACCTTCCAGCCTGTCCATGCCGGCGTCCTCCCACTCAATGGAGATCGGGCCTTCATAGCCAATGGCCGTCAGGGCGCGGAAGGATGCTTCCCAGGGCACATCGCCCCGGCCTGCGGAGACAAAGTCCCAGCCGCGGCGTGGATCGCCCCAGGGCAGATGCGAACCCATCACGGTGTTCCGGCCGGTAAAACGCAGCTTCGTGTCCTTGCAGTCCACATGGTAGATGCGGTCCTTGAAGTCCCAGATGAAGGAAACCGGGTCAATGCCCTGCCACATGAAGTGTGACGGGTCCCAGTTCAAGCCGAAGGCCGGCCGGTGGCCAATGGCCTCCAGGGTGCGCACGGTGGTCCAGTAGTCGTAGGCAATTTCGGAGGGGTGGACTTCATGGGCAAAACGCACCCCGCACTCGTCAAAAACGTCCAAAATAGGATTCCAGCGGTCGGCGAAGTCCTGATAGCCGGCCTCGATCATGGCGGCGGGAACCGGGGGGAACATGGCCACATACTGCCAAATGGAGGACCCCGTGAAGCCCACCACCGTCTTGACGCCCAGCGCCTGGGCCAGCCTGGCCGTCAGCTTCATTTCCTCAGCCGCGCGCTGGCGCACGCCTTCGGGTTCACCGTCACCCCAGACCCTGGAACCCACTATGGCTTCGTGGCGGAAGTCAATGGGATCGTCACACACGGCCTGGCCCTTGAGGTGGTTGGAAATGGCCCACACCTTCAGGCCGTAACGCTCCAGCACGGCCAGCTTCCCAGCAACATAGCCGGGCTCATCCCAGCGCCACGGATCCAAATGGTCTCCCGAGCAGGCGATTTCCAGCCCGTCATACCCCCAATCGGCGGCCAGGCGGGCCACCTCCTCAAAGGGCAGATCGGCCCACTGGCCGGTAAACAAGGTGTACGAACGGGCCATGATCAGTCCTTTGGGGTGGAGATGGATTCGCGGATGGGGGCGGAAAGGGGCACCGCGACGGTTTTGCCTGCCGCCGCCGCCGATGCTTCCACAGCGGCCAGGACATGCTGGACGGCAAGTCCTTCCTCAAAGGAGGGGGAGGGGTCCGTGCCGTCGGCAATGTTGTGTAGAAAATCGTGGATCTGGTGGGTGAAGCTGTGCTCCCAGCCAATCACATGGCCCTGCGGCCACCAACCGGCAATGTAGGGGTGTTCGGGCTCGGTGACCAGGATCCGCCGGAAACCCTGCACCTGGATGGGGTCGTGGGCATTGAGGAAGTGCAGTTCATTGGGGTTTTCCAAATTGAACGTCAGGGCCCCGTCGGTGCCGTAAACCTCAATCCGCAGCGCATTTTTTTGCCCCAGAGCCACGCGGGACACGTCAACAGAGGCCACGGCCCCCCCTGCCATGGACAAGGTGGCCCAGGCGGCGTCATCGACGCTGACCTGTTCAAGCCCGTTTGGACCCTGCCGTTCAGTGGTGAAGGTATGCAATTTTCCGCTGACCTCGGTGACGGCATCGCCGAGCAGGTGCTGCACCTGGTCAATGGCATGGGAGGCAATGTCTCCCAGGGCTCCGGAGCCCGCTGTTTCCTTTCGCAGCCGCCACGTCATGGGTTCCTGCGCGTCGGCCAGCCAATCCTGCAGGTAGGAGGCGCGCACCTGCCGGACCGTGCCCAGCTCCCCGGCCGCAATGAGCTGGCGGGCCAGGGTGAGGGCAGGTATGCGCCGGTAGTTGAACCCCACCATGGAGCGGACGCCGGCCAGCCTGGCCGACCGCGCCGCGGCGACCATCAGTTCCGCCTCCGCCAGGGAATTCGCCAGGGGTTTTTCCACCAGCACGTGCTTTCCTGCCGCCAGGGCGGCCGTGGCGATTTCCGCGTGAAGCCACCCGGGCGCGCAGATATCCACAATGTCAATGTCATCGCGGGCAATGACCTGCCGCCAGTCGGTGGCTGATTCGCTCCAACCGTACTTGGTGGCGGCTGCGGCCACGGCCGCCGCGTCCCGGCCCACCAGCACCTTTTGTTCAAAGGCGGGCACGTCAAAATGGGTGGCCACCGTGCGCCAGGCATGGGAATGGGCCTGTCCCATGAAGGCGTAGCCAATGGCAGCCACCCCCAGGGGTCTGGAGCCGGTGAATGCGGGGGAGGTCATGGCATGGTCCTAAAGGGTTGCGTGCGTGGGTGCCCAGTCAGCCGGGACGGGCAGCGATGCGGGGGCTGTGCTGGTGAGGGGGACAAACTCTGCGCTGTCCACTGATTCGGAGATGGCCACCATGGCCTCCAGAACATGGAAGGCCAGCTCGCCGGTGGCGCGGTGCGGTACGCCTGCACGGATGGCACGGGCCATGTCCAGCACACCCAGGCCGCGGCCGTGGTCGGGGCCCTCGGCGGGGATGGTGGTCCACTCGGAATCACCGCGCCTGCACACTTTGACATCGCCGTCGAAGTTGTTGGGATCCGGCAGCGAGATGGTGCCCTCGGTGCCGGTGATTTCAACAAATCCCACCCGGGCCTTGGGGGATTCAAAGCTGAAGACGCTGTGCGCGGAAGCTCCGGAGGCAAACTGCACCATGGCGCTGACATGGGTGGGCACCTCGACGTCGAACACCTCACCGGCCTTGGGGCCGGAACCGACGGTGCGGGTGGGGAAGGCAGTGCTGCCAATGGCCGCCACCTTGCTGATGGAGCCAAAGGTCTGCACCAGCGTGGTGAGGTAGTACGGGGCCATGTCGAAAAGCGGGCCGGCGCCCTTTTGGAACAAGAAGGCCGGGTTGGGGTGCCACGACTCCGGGCCGGGGGATTGGAACATGGTCAGCGCGGTCAGGGGCGTGCCGATCCCGCCGTCGTCAATGAAGCGGCGGGCGGTCTGCAGCCCGGCGCCCAAAATGGTGTCCGGGGCGCAACCGAGCCGCACGCCTGCGGCCTTCGCTTCCTTCAGCAGGCCCAGGCCGCTCTCGCGGTCCAGGGAAAAGGGCTTTTCCGTCCACACGTGCTTGCCGGCGCGGACGGCGGCCGTGGCCACCTCCACGTGGGCGGCGGGGATGGTCAGGTTGACAATGATCTCCACCTCGGGGTGGTTCAAGGCAAGTTCCACGCCGCCGGAGAGTTCAATGCCGTATTCGGCTGCGCGGGCTGCTGCCGCTTCCTCAAAGAGGTCGGCGATGACCAGCACCTTCACATCCGGGAACCGGGTCAGGTTGTCCAGGTACTGCTTGCTGATGTTTCCGGCGCCAATGAAGGCGACGCCGACGGGTCCGCTCCTGCTCATGGGAATCAGGCCTTTCCGCGGTTCAAAAAGGCGAGGCTTTCTGCAATGCCGTCAAAGATGTCTTTGGCGTAGTCGTCAAACTCCACCACGCCCACTTCCAGGGACTTGGCGGCCTCAATGACGTCCCAAATGGGGACCAGGCCCTGGCCGGCCGGCAGCTGCGCCAGGTTGTCCCGTGTCAGGGGGCCATCCTTGATGTGCAGGAACTTCACGCGGTCGCCCAGCTGCGCCAAGACCTCGGTGACATTGGCGCCGCCAACACCCACCCAATAGCTGTCCACTTCCAGCACCAGCTCGGGATCCAACAGGGTTTCCAGGTATTCCAGGGCAGTGGTGCCGTTGATTTTCGACTCCAGCTCCCAGGCGTGGTTATGGTAGCCCACCCGAATGCCGTATTCGGCGCCCTTTTGGGCGGCGGCATTGAGTTCGGCGGCAATTGTTTGCACATCTTCTGCGCTTTGCCAGCGTTCGGCGCCAATGAAGGGCTCGATGACCGTGGTGATGCCGAGCTTGTTCGCGGCAGTGAAAATTTCATCCTGGTCGGCGCTGAGCAGGGGGGCATGGCCGGATGGAGCCGTGATGCCGTGTTCGGCGAAGGCCGCTGCGAGACGGTCGGCAGTTGCCACAAAGTTGTAAGGTTCCACCATGGAAAAGCCCAGTTCGGCCACGCGTGCAATGGTGCCGGGAAGGTCCCTCTCCAAAGGCACCCGGACCGTATAGAGCTGCAGGGAATACGACATTGTTAACTCCTCGGGGGCGTGAATGGTGTTCAGGATTCAACCTAGGGCAACTTTTGTCGATGCGCAAGCAAAAGGTGGCGGTGAGGGGCGGATACTTTGGATTGTGACAGATGGAAGGGGGTGTGTTATTTATTGGAGATGCCCAAGTCACCAGCTCCGCCCCGCATGTTGAGCAGTCCCGGCGCCACCGCGGCCACGTCCCCCTTGGCATCCCTGGGCTACTCGCGCGCCGGTGACGTGTTTCAAATCCTGCGCGACGGACAGGCCCGGACCCGGGCGGAGCTGGCCGAGATCACCGGCCTGGCCCGCTCCACCGTGGCCGCGCGCATTGAATCCCTCAGTGCCGTGGGCTTGATCGGGCCCGCGGGCGAGGGAATCTCCTCCGGGGGGCGGCCGCCGTCGCGCTTTGCCTTCCACCCGTCCTCCCGGGTGATTCTGGCCGTGGACATTGGCGCCACCCATGCCTTGATTGCATTGACGGACCTCAGCGGGCGCGTGCTCAGTGAAGTCCGGGACGGCATTGATGTTGCCGATGGTCCCACAGTGGTGCTCGATGCCGTGCTGCGGCTGTGCGCCGATGTTTTTGCCCGGGCCGGCCGCCATGAACGCGAGCTGGTGGGGATTGGCATTGGCCTGCCCGGCCCCGTGGAACACTTGACCGGCAGGCCGGCCAGCCCCCCCATCATGCCCGGTTGGGACGGTTTTGACGTCCCGGAGTATGTGCAGCGCCGTTTTCCCACGGAAGTGCTGGTGGACAATGACGTGAACATCATGGCCCTGGGCGAGCGCGCGAACTTTTGGTCCGATGCCCAGGATCTGCTCTTCATCAAGGTGGCCACGGGCATTGGCGCCGGCATCATCAGCGGCGGCCTGCTGCAGCGCGGGGCGGACGGCACCGCCGGGGACATTGGCCACGTGCGGGTTCCGCGCGGCGGGGATGTGTTGTGCCGCTGCGGAAACCATGGCTGCCTGGAAGCCATGGCCTCCGGCCCTGCCGTGGCCGCCGCGCTTCAGGCCAACGGGGTTCCCGCCAGCACGGGCGAGGACGTCCTGGAGCTGGCCCGGCGCGGGAACATGGCAGCCATCCAGGCCATGCGGCAGGCGGGCCGGGACTTGGGTGACGTGCTGGCCGCCTCCGTGAATCTGCTCAACCCCTCCATCATTGTCATTGGCGGGGGGCTCTCCTCCGCCGGTGAATACCTGATGGCCGGCGTGCGTGAAATTGTGTACCAGCGCTCCCTGCCGCTTGCCACGGCCGGATTGCGGATTGTCCAGTCCATGGCGGGCGACCGTGCCGGCGTGCTGGGTGCCGGGCGCATGGTGGTGGACCACATTCTGGCTCCGGCCTCGGTGGAGCGGCTGGTCCTCTCCCATTCCCAGGGCTAAGGCCATGGCCTCCGCCTCGGCCGGCAAGGTGACCATCAGTGACCTGGCCCGCAGGCTCGGCATGTCCAAGGCCTCTGTCTCCTATGCCCTCAATGGCCAGCCGGGCGTCAGCGAATCCACCCGGGCCCGGGTGCTGGCCCTGGCCGGCGAGCTGGGCTGGTATCCCAGCTCCAGTGCCCGGGCGCTGTCCCATTCCCGCAGTGACACCGTGGGCATCGTCCTGTACCGCGACCCGGCGCAAATTGGGGTGGAAACCTTTTACATGAGCATCCTGGCCGGCATTGAGGGGGTCTTTGGCGTCCATGGCATGAACTTGATGCTGCGGATGGTGGACCCACGCACCGACAGCATAGAACGCACGCGCGAGCTTGCCGTGTACGAACGCTGGGCGGGGGAGAGGCGCGTTGACGGCATGATCATCTTCGATCACGTTCACCAGGATCCGCGCCCGCCGCTGCTGCAGAAGTTCCGGATGCCCCATGTGCGGCTGGGGGCCGGGGTGGAAGTGGGCCCGGCGGCGAACAATTCCAACCTTACGGTCTCCCAGGATGACGACACCGCCACGATTGTGCAGGCCCTGCATGCCCGCGGGCATCGCCGGATCGCCTTTGTTTCCGGACCGTTGGAGCTGCTGCATGAGCAGGCCAAATCCGCTGGCATCACCGCCCACGCCGCCCGCCTGGGCATGAGCGTGGTGCTGTGTCCTTCGGATTATTCCGCGCACGACGGCGGGACGGCCACCATTGCGGTTTTGGCCGGGCTCAAACCCCGCACCCCCGACTTTCCCACGGCCGTCATTTACGGCAATGACCTCATGGCCGTTGGCGGTCTGCAGGCATTGCAGGAGTTGGGGCTTGCGGTTCCGCGGCAGGTCTCGGTGGTCAGCTGGGACGACTCCATGTTGTGCACCCTGGTCTCGCCCGCGGTGGCGGCGCTGGCCCGCAATGTGGGCGAGATGGGACGCAACAGCGCCCAAATGCTGCTGGAGCTGATGGCCGGCCACGAGGCCAGGAATCTGCAATCGGCAGCCGGCGTGCTCCAGCTGCGCGGGTCCCTCGGCAGTGCCTGACCCGGCGCGGCCCGAGGGGAAAATCAATAACGGATCAATAACAAAGCGGCACGGGTGAACCGGTTCAGTTAGTCTGGTTACAGTGCCCTGCGGCACCGGAAAATGTTGCCATTTTGAGCACCAAAGCGAGGTTTGGCAGCTTCCCGTCCCGCCCCAAGCGACACTTTCAGCGGTAGTTCATCGCTTGACACCAAGAAGCCGACAAGCAGTTTGCAACTTTTGATTGACGGCCGTCATAAGTTCATCTAGGTTGGTTTCTACGCCGGACACTGTGTAGTTCCAATGCCCGTCACCTCAACAGCTACGGATTTTTCCACAACGACAAGGAAGTCACGGAAGTGAAAATACGATCTTTTGCCGCAGCAGCGGCCATTGCGGCACTTGCCCTCACCGCCACCGGCTGCAGCGGCGGCAATGACACTGAAGCCGGTGAAACAGGCGGCGGCAAGACCCTCACCTACTGGGCCAGCAACCAGGGCACCAGCTTGGATAATGACAAGGAAGTCCTTACCCCGCAGCTGCAGAAGTTCGAGGAGGAAACCGGCATCAAGGTCAACCTGGAGGTCATTGGATGGAACGATCTTCAGACCCGCATCCAGACGGCCGTCACTTCCGGCCAGTCACCCGATGTGCTCAACATTGGCAACACCTGGGCGGCATCCCTGCAGTCAACCGGGGCCTTCATGCCCTTCGACGATGCCGCATTTGAGGCCATCGGCGGCAAGGACAAGTTCGTGAAGACGGCCATGGACACCGGCGGCGCCCCAGGGGAGGACCCCACCTCCGTCCCGCTGTACGGCTTGGCCTACGGCCTGTACTACAACAAGGCCATGTTTGCCGACGCGGGCCTGACCCCGCCCACCACGTGGGAAGAGATGGTGGAAGCGGCCAAGAAGCTGACCACGGGAAACCAGTACGGCTTCTCCCTGGCAGCCGGCAGCTACACCGAAAACGCCCACTTCGCCTTCATTAACGCCGCACAAAATGATGCAGAGTTCTTTGACGCCGAAGGCAAGCCCACCTTTGTCTCCGACGGCATTGTCGATGGCATTGCCCGTTATGTGGACTTGATGCAGGCGGACAAGGTTGTGGACCCGGGCAACGCCCAGTACGACAACGCAACGCGGGCCGTCAATGACTTCGCCACCAAAAAGGTGGCCATGATGTTGACGCAGAACAATGCCAACAGCTCCATTGCCTCCCAGGGCATGAAGGACGACGAGTTCGGTGTGGTTGCCTTCCCCGCACCCGAGGGCAGCACCGAAGTGGCCACCATGGTGGCCGGCATCAACATGTCAATCTTTGACAACTCAGAGAACAAGGACGCCGCCTTGGAGTTCGTCAAGTTCATGACCAGCGAGAACACGCAGGCTGAGCTTGACAAGCCCTTCGCCGCACTTCCCGTGCTGTCCGGTGTCACCCCCACTTTCACTGAAGATGCCGAATTGGCCAAGACCTTTGCCGACATCTACGAGAACAAGTCCCGGCCGCTTCCCCTGGTTGCCGCCGAGGACCAGTTTGAAAGCACCGTGGGCAAGGCCATGAACCAGATGTTTGCCACCGTCGCCTCCGGCGGAAGCGTTTCCAAGGATGACATTCGGGATGCCCTGACCACCGCGCAGCAGGCAGTTGAAGCAGCCGGCTAACAACCCTTCCACCACGCAGGCCCGGCTCGGGTGGGCCGGGCCTGTGTGCCCAGGGCGGACCGCCTGAGCGGTCCGCCCCTGCTTCCCAACCCTGATACCAGAAAGGTGCGTGTGCGCAGTGTCTGCTTCCACCGCCGTCAAGAATTCCGGTTCCACAGCCGGGGCTTCCCCCAAGGCACCCCGCAAGCCCCGCCGCGCGGGTTGGTGGCTGCCGTACGCGTTACTCGCCCCCGCCGTCATTTTTGAAATTGTCATCCACGTGATCCCCATGGTCACGGGCATTTGGATGAGCTTTTTGAAGCTGACCAAGATGTTCATTTCCAACTGGGGCAAGGCACCCTTTGTGGGATTGGACAATTACCAAATTGCACTGGACTTCGATTCGGCCGTGGGCATGGGTCTGTTGAAGTCATTTGGCATCACGGTTGCCTTCACCATTTTGGTGGTGGGCCTGTCCTGGGGCTTGGGGATGGCGGCCGCCGTCGCCCTGCAAAAAGCCTTCCCGGGACGTGCCATCTTCCGCACACTGTTTTTAATTCCCTACGCCCTGCCCATGTATGCCGGCGTCATTGCCTGGAAGTTCATGCTGCAAAAGGACAACGGCGCCTTGAACCACCTGTTGTTTGACAACTTTGGCCTCCCCGGCGACAAGCCGTTCTGGCTCATTGGCGACAATGCCTTTGTGGCTGTGGTGCTGGTGGCCATTTGGCGCCTGTGGCCCTTTGCCTTCCTGATGCTCATGGCTGGGCTGCAGTCGGTGCCCAACGACGTCTATGAGGCCTCCGCCGTGGACGGCGCCAAGCCGCTGCGCCAGTGGTGGAACATCACCTTGCCCATGCTGCGTCCCGTGAACATGGTGCTGGTGCTGGTCATGTTCCTGTGGACCTTCAATGACTTCAACACGCCCTTTGTGTTGTTTGGCGGCTCCCAACCCCCCGCCGGCGACTTGATTTCCTTCCATATCTACAACGCCTCCTTCCTGACCTGGAACTTTGGCTCCGGCGCAGCCATGTCGGTGCTGCTGCTGCTGTTCCTGCTGTTGGTCAGCGGCATCTACCTCCTCGCCATGAAACGGAGAAAAGACAATGCATGACACCACGGGCACGAAGGTTTTCCGGGTCACCACCATTACGGCGTTGAGCATCTTCACCATCATTCCCATCTACGTCATGGTCATCTCCGGCCTGAAGCCGCTGCAGGACGTGCAGGGTGCTTTTTCCTGGTGGCCCAGCACCTTGACCATCCAGCCCTACATTGACATGTGGAAGACAGTTCCCCTGGCCGACTACTTTGTAAACTCCGTCATTGTCTCCACCGTTTCCACGGTGTTGTCGGTCATCATCGCCATCTTCGCCTCCTACGCCATTTCCCGCTACACCTTCCGGGGACGCACGCTGTTCTCCACCACCGTGCTGTCCACGCAAATGCTGCCGGGCGTGCTGTTTTTGTTGCCGCTGTTTTTGATCTTCGTCAACATCAACACCAACTTTGGGGTGCAGCTGGTGGGCACGCGCATGGGTTTGATCATCACCTACCTGACCTTCTCGCTGCCCTTCTCCATCTGGATGCTCGCCGGCTACTTTGACGGCATCCCGCGCGAACTCGATGAAGCGGCCAAGGTGGATGGTTGCGGTCCCATGCGCGCCTTGTTCAGGGTTATTTTGCCCACGGCCCGCCCGGGTCTGGTGGCAGTGGCGATCTACAGCTTCATGACCAGCTGGGGTGAGGTGTTGTTTGCCTCCGTCATGACCACCGACACCAACCGCACCCTGGCGGTGGGGCTGCAACTGTACTCGACCCAGACCAATGTGTACTGGAACCAGATCATGGCAGCTTCAGTGGTGGTCAGCATTCCCATTGTGCTGGGCTTCCTCCTTTTGCAGAAGAACTTTGTGGCGGGGCTCACCGCCGGCGCCGTAAAGTAAACATCGTTCTCCTAAACCACCGCGGCGGCCCGCAGGCAAAGCTTCCTGGCTGCGCCTGCGGGCCGCCGCGGATGTTAAGAAAAAGGTGCCTGAGTGAGTGATGCGCAAACGTCTGGAACCCTCAAAGTGGCTGTCATTGGTCTGGGGTGGGCGGGGCAGCAGCACCTGGCCGCCTACCACGCGCTGAGCGGCGTTGAAGTGGTGGCCGTGGCCGCCCTGGAACCGGAGCTGCTCGCGGCCGCCGCGGCGGAATTCAACATCCCGCACACCTTTGCCCGGTGGGAGGACCTGCTGGAACGTGAGGGGCTCGACGCCGTGAGCGTGGCAGTGCCAACCTTCCTCCACGCCCCCATTGCCATTGCCGCGCTGGACCGCGGCCTGCATGTCCTGAGCGAGAAACCCCTGGCGCGCAACGCGGACGAGGGGGCCGCCATGGTGGCCGCCGCCCGGGCGGCCGGCCGCGTTTTGGACGTGGTGTTCAACCACCGCCGCCGCGGGGACATTAAAAAGCTGAAGTCCATCCTTGACGCCGGGGAACTGGGGCGGCCCTACTACGCCAAGGCCTCCTGGCTGCGCCGGCGCGGCATCCCCACCCTGGGCAGCTGGTTCACCAACCCGGAGCTGTCCGGCGGCGGACCGCTGGTGGACATCGGGGTGCATGTGCTTGATTATGCGCTGCATCTACTGGGGGAGCCGGCAGTCATTTCCGTCTCCGCAGCAACCCACTCGGCACTGGGCAGCCAGGGCCGTGGCGGCGGCGGGGACTACTTCGCGGCGTCGTCGAACCACAAATTCGAGGTGGAGGACTTTGCCTCCGCCTTCATCCGCCTCGAAGGCGGGGTGACGCTGCTGGTGGAGGCGGGCTGGGCAAGCTACCGGGAGCCGGCGGATTTGATGGACTTCCGCGTCTACGGGACCGACGGTGGCGCCGAACTGCGGGCCGCCCACGCCCACGAAATCACCGATTCCGGGCTGCGCATTTTCACCGACAAGGCAGAACGCAACGCCGATTATGTGGCGGAAATCCCTGACCATGGGGAACACCTTGCAGTGGTGCGGGAATTCCTGGCCACCATTGGCGCAGGCGCCGGGGCATGGGCCGCCCATGACGGCTCCCTTGCCCTCAGCCGTGCCACCATCATTGACGCGTGCTACCTTTCAGCGCGCGAAGAGCGGGAAGTGAGGCTTTGAGATGGCAGCCCCATTGAAGATTCTGGTGTGGAACGAGGGCGTCCACGAACTGACGAACCAGCCAGCCACCATGGCCACCATGTACCCGGACGGGATCCACGGCGCCATTGCCGCCGCGTTGGCACAGCACCACCCGGAGGCGGATATTTCCACCGCAACCCTTGCCGATCCGGAGCATGGCTTGAGTGAGGACGTCCTTGCCGGTACCAGTGTGCTGCTGTGGTGGGGGCACAGCGCCCATGACCAAGTGGCCGACGAGGTGGTGGAACGGGTTCACCGCCATGTCTTGGGTGGCATGGGACTGGTGGCCCTGCACTCGGCGCATTTTGCCAAAATCTTCACCCGGCTGCTGGGCACCAGCTGCTCGTTGCAGTGGCGCAACGACGGCGGACGGGAACTGGTGTGGACGGTCAAGCCTTCCCATCCCATTGCCGCCGGTGTGGACAGTCCCCTGGTGATCCCCCAGCAGGAAATGTACGGGGAACTCTTTGACATTCCCGAGCCCGATGACTTGATCTTCATCAGCTCCTTTGCCGGCGGGGAGGTGTTCCGTTCCGGTGTGACCTTCACGCGGGGCCGGGGACGCATTTTCTACTTCAGCCCGGGCGATCAGGAATACCCTGTCTACCACCACCGGCAGGTGCAGCTCGTTTTGGCCAATGCCTTGGGGTGGGCGGCGCAGCCGGGGCTGCGCCACACCGTCCCGGAAGTGGGCAACCCCGCCCGGCGGGACTTTGGAAAATAAGGAGCCCCTGATGGCACGGCAACTGCGGGCGGGCCAGCGGGCGGAACTGTGGATTGTTGACGTTGACACGGCACAGGCCACGCTGGGCCACAGCTCCGAAACCCTGCTGTTTGAGGCGCCGAACTGGAGTCCGGATGGCGCCTGGCTGCTCTTTAATGGGGACGGGAAACTGTTTCGCCTGCCCGTGGACACCCACGGGGTGGCCACGGCTGAACCGGAAGAGGTGGATCTTGGCGGCATTGCCGGGATCAACAATGACCACCTCGTCAGTCCCGACGGCGGCACGGCCTACGTCTCCAGTGACGACGGGCAGCTATACGCCATTGGACTGGACGCGGTCCGGCAGCCGCGCCGAGTCAGCAATGACCACGGCCCAGCTTTCCGGCACTACCTCCATGGCATCTCCCCGGACGGCGCCACCTTGGCCTACATTGGGGTCGATGCCGGCGCCCCGGGCGGCGCCTCACGTTGCAATGTGTTCACCCTCCCTGCCGGCGGCGGCCCCGACACGCAAGTGACGGACGATGCCCACCTTGACGACGGTGTGGAGTTTTCCCCCGACGGCCAGTGGCTGTACTTCAACTCCGGGCGCGGCTCCGCCCGGCCCGGGAATGCCCAGCTGTTCCGCATGCCGGCGCCCGGACGTGCCCCCGCTGGTGGCCCGGCGGTGGAGCAGTTGACCTTTGACGAACGCGTGAACTGGTTCCCGCACCCGTCCCCGCAGGGTGACAAAATTGCCTATGTCAGCTTCCCGCCGGGGACTGTGGGACACCCGGAGAACGTGGATGTCATGGTGCGGCTCCTGCACGCCGACGGCACCAGCACCGATCTGGCCCATGTGGTGGGTGGGCAAGGCACCATGAACGTGCCCAGCTGGGATCCCGCAGGGCGGCGGATTGCCCTGGTCGCCTACCCGGAGTAGTCGCCTACCCGGCAGCCGCCTGCCCGGAGTAGCCGCGGGGTCCACGGCGCCGGTGCGCTCCCGCTTAGGGGGCGCAGCCGTCCGGGCCGCAGACCTCCGCGCCGGAATCCGCGGCCACCATGGTCAGCGGGTGGGCCTCCTGCCAGGCCTGCTCCAGCGCCTGCGTGAACAGGTGGGCAGGCTGCGCACCGGAGATGCCATACTTTCGGTCAATGACAAAGAACGGCACCCCCGTCACGCCCAGGGTGCGGGCTTCGGCAATGTCGTGGCGGACGGCATCGGCGTACTGCGCGGTGTCCAGCGCTGCATGGATCTCCCCGGCCGAAAGCCCGGCGGCAGTGCCAATGCGCACCAGTTCCGCCCGGGATCCAATGTCCACGCCGTGCTCAAAGTGTGCCGACAGCAGCGCCTCCTTGACGGCGTCGGCCAATCCCTGCGTGGCCGCCAGGTGCAGCAGTTGATGGGCGTTGAAGCTGTTGGCCACCACCACGTCGTCGAACTTGTAATCCAGGCCCTCGGCCGCGGCCTGCTCGGTGACATGGGCAAACATGCCCGCCAGCTGGGCCGCGTCCATGCCCTTGCGCTCGCTGAGGTAGCTGAGCTCGGTGCCGTCGTAGTGTTCCGGCAGGGCGGGATCGAGCTGGTAGCTGCGCCACTGCACCTCCACCAAGTCACGGTGCGCAAACGCCTTGAGCGCGGTTTCAAAGCGGCGCTTGCCAATGTAGCACCAGGGGCAGGCCACATCTGACCAGATTTCAATCATCATACTGGCCCAAACCATGGTGCAGGACGCGTTATTCCGTGCTGCGCCCTCCCGTGCGGCGGCGGCCGGCGGCTTCGCGGGGAAGCTGCCAACCGCCGTCGTACGTGCTGCTGGTGGAACCATGGAGCCTTTACCGGGACCCGACCATCGGGCCTGCAGTGGCAAGCGTCCGGCAAAAGCCCCACATCTAGGCCGCCGCCAGCGCTGCCTGCGCGCCTTCGTGAAGGTGGTTGGCGTAGGCGGAGGTGGTGAAAAACGGCGGAAAATCCTCTCCCAGGGCCACCTCGATGAACAGTTCCAGAGCGTCATCAAAGCAGTCCGTTTCGAAGCGGGGAAGCTGGGCAAAGACCTCCGCCAGCATTTCCTGCACCCAGTTGTAGCTGATGATTTCTCCGGTGTCGGTGATGGCTTGGCTGTGGATCCACTGCCAGATTTGGGAGCGGGCAATTTCCGCGGTGGCGGCGTCCTCCATGAGGTTGTTCAAAGCAACGGCGCCGTGGCCGCGCAGCCAGGACTCAAGGTACTGCAGGCCCACCCAAAGATTGTCGCGGATTCCCTGTTCGGTGATGGTGCCCTGGGTGCCGGCCACGTTCAACAGGGCGCGGTCATCAAGTTCCACCTCTTCCCGGCTGCGGCTGATTTGATGGGGCCGGCGGCCCAGCACCTTGTCAAAGACCTCCATGGCCACGGGAACCAAATCCGGGTGGGCCACCCAGGAGCCGTCAAAGCCGTCCTCGGCCTCTCGGGTCTTGTCGGCACGCACCTGGGCCATGGCGTGGGCATTGGCCTCCGGGTCGCGGCGGTTGGGCACAAACGCTGCCATGCCGCCAATGGCCATGGCGCCGCGCCGGTGGCAGGCACGCACCAGCTGTTCGGTGTAGGCGCGCATGAACGGAGCCGTCATGGTGATTTGGTTCCTGTCCGGCAGCACAAAGCGCGGACCGCGGGTGCGGAAGTTCTTAATCATTGAAAACAGGTAATCCCAGCGTCCGGCGTTCAATCCGGCGGCGTGGTCACGCAGTTCATACAGAATCTCCTCCATTTCAAAGGCGGCAGTGATGGTCTCAATCAGGACCGTGGCGCGGATGGTGCCCTGCGGGATGCCCAACAGGTCCTGGGCCTGGATGAAAATGTCGTTCCACAGGCGCGCCTCCAAGTGGTTTTCAATTTTCGGCAGATAAAAATAGGGTCCCTTGCCTTGGGCCATCAGCCGGCGCGCATTGTGGAAAAAGAACAACCCAAAGTCCACTATTCCACCAGCCATGGCTTTTCCATTGACCAGCAGGTGCTTCTCCGGCAGGTGCCAGCCCCGGGGGCGCAGAACAATGGTGGGCAGCTGCTGCTGCGGGGCCAGCTTGTATTCCCGGCCCTCGGGGCTGGTGAAATCGATCCGGCGTTCCAGCGCGTCCATCAGGTTCAGTTGTCCGCGGATCACATTGCCCCAGGTGGGCGTGGAGGAATCCTCCATATCCGCCAGCCACACCTTGGCCCCCGAATTGAGGGCATTGATGGTCATTTTCCGCTCAACCGGTCCGGTGATTTCCACCCTGCGGTCTTCCAAGCCGGGGGCCAAGGGCGCGACGCGCCAGTGCGGATCGGCCCGGATGTGGGCGGTTTCGGGCAAATAGCGGGGATCGGTGCCGCTGAGGATCTGGCTGCGGCGTGTCCTGCGCGCCGCGAGCAGTTCCTGGCGCCGCGCGGTGGCGGTGCGGTTCAAAGCGGCAATGAAATCCAGGGCTTCGGGGGTCAGGATTTCATTTTGGCGGTAGATGGGCGGTGCGCTCAAGGTGATGCCGTTGAACGTCACCCCGTTGAGGCTGTTGGTTGAATTCATGGAGGTCTCCAAGGCAAAAGGTGCGGGACAGGAAAACAAGCTTTAGTGGAACTGCTGGGCTTCGGTGGAACCAGCCAAGGCCAGGGTGCCGCTGTTGGGGTTCAACGCGCTGGCCACCAGATCGAAGTAGCCAGTGCCCACTTCACGCTGGTGCTTGGTAGCCGTGTAGCCGCGAACCTCTGCGCCAAACTCGCGCTCCTGCAGTTCCACATAGGCGCTCATGCCATCGCGTGCGTAACCGTGGGCCAAGTCAAACATCGAGTAGTTCAAGGCGTGGAAGCCGGCCAGGGTGATGAACTGGAACTTGAAGCCCATGGCAGCCAATTCCCGCTGGAACTTGGCAATGGTGGCGTCGTCCAGGTGCTTTTTCCAATTGAACGAAGGCGAGCAGTTGTACGCCAGCATTTGATCCGGGAACTCGGCGTGGACGGCGTCGGCAAACTTTTTGGCCAATGCCAGATCCGGGGTGCCGGTTTCCATCCAAATGAGGTCGGCGTGCGGTGCGTACGCCAACGCCCGGGCAATGCACGGTTCGATCCCATTGCGGACGTGGTAGAAACCTTCCGGTGTGCGCTCGCCGGTGATGAACGGCTGGTCCCGCTCATCGACGTCGGCGGTGATAAGTGTGGCTGCCTCGGCATCGGTGCGGGCAATGATGACCGTGGGGACGCCCGCGACGTCGGCCGCCAACCTGGCCGCGTTCAGCGTGCGCACATGCTGGGCCGTGGGGATCAAAACCTTACCGCCCAGGTGCCCGCACTTCTTTTCGCTGGCCAACTGATCTTCCCAGTGCACACCCGCCGCGCCGGCACCAATCATGGACTTCATGAGTTCATAGGCGTTGAGCGGTCCGCCAAAGCCGGCTTCGGCATCCGCCACAATGGGAACGAGCCAGTCCTCCACGCTCTGCAAGCCCTCGGAGAACTCAATTTGGTCCGCCCGGAGCAGGGCATTGTTGATGCGGCGGACCACTGTGGGAACCGAGTTCACGGGGTACAGGGACTGGTCGGGGTAGGTGTTGCCGGAGGTGTTGGCGTCGGCGGCAACCTGCCAACCGGAGAGGTAAATGGCTTTCAACCCGGCCTTGACCTGCTGCACCGCCTGATTGCCGGTGAGGGCGCCAAGTGCGTGGGTGTAGCCGTCGGGGCCGGCGTTGCGCAACTGCTCCCACAACTTTTCCGCCCCGCGCCGTGCCAGCGTTTGCTCCTCAGTGACCCGGCCGCGCAGCTTGATCACGTCGCTGGCCTTGTAACTGCGCTCAATCCCGCTCCAACGCGGGTTGGCCACCCATTCAAGCTCCAGAGCCGCGGCAGCTTGTGCATTCGCTTGGTCGAAAGCTTGGTTGGGCGTCGATGCGGGATCAAATGCTGCAGTCATGATGCTTGCTCCTTGAGTAGGTGTGCCGAGGAAGGCCATGTCCTGACAGCTCGCCGATGAGTTGTGGAAAACCATGTTCCTTCTTCGTGATTTCCACTATTCAGGGCTTTTGTGTAGGCAACTAGGGGTAAATAATGGAAAGAAAGGACGTTCTTCACGTATGGTCAAGAAATGACTAAATCAGGCTGGAATAAAGCCGCAGTGCAGGTGCCGCATGGCGCCGGGACCCCCGTCGAAGGTGAAGTGGACCTTATTTCCTTGGGCAGGAGGGTGCGGCATTTGCGCAAAGCCAAGGGCATGACGCTCGACGACCTCAGCGCCCAGGTGGGGGCTGCGCCGTCGCAGCTTTCCCTGATTGAAAACGGCAAACGGGAACCGAAACTGACCCTCCTGCAGCAGTTGTCAGTGACACTTGGTGTGGGGCTGGAGCAGCTGCTGGGGGCCGAGCCGCCCAGCCGCCGGGCAGCTCTGGAAATTGAATTGGAAAGGGCCCAGCGCGGACCGCTGTACCAATCCCTGGGCCTGCCTACGGTGCGTGTTGGTTCCCGGCTTTCCACGGAAGTGCTGGAGTCCCTGGTGGGTTTGCAGCACGAGTTGGAACGGCGTTTGGATGAGCAGTCGGCCACCCCTGAGGAGGCCCGCCGGGCCAACACCGAGCTGCGCCGGGAAATGCGCGAACGCAACAACTATTACCCGGAAATTGAACGCCAGGCCCAGGATTTGTTGACCAAGGTGGGACACCACCGCGGACCCCTGTCCCACCATGTGGCAGCCGATGTGGCCGAACACCTTGGCTTTGCCCTCCACTACGTGGCCGATTTACCCCATTCCACCCGCTCGGTGACGGATTTGAAGAATCGCCGAATTTATCTCACGCAGGGCCAGCGCTCCGACCACGACCCCCGTTCGGTGCTCCTGCAGGCACTGGGACATTACGTCCTGGGGCACCAAACGCCGCTGAACTATGCCGATTTTTTGCGTCAGCGCGTGTACACGAATTATTTTGCGGCGTCGTTGCTGATGCCCGAACGGGCCACCGTCGACTTTCTCAAGGAAGCCAAGGCAAGCAAGGAACTGGCGATTGAGGACATTCGGGACGCTTTTTCAGTCTCCTATGAAACGGCTGCACACAGGTTTACCAATTTGGCCACGGAGCATTTGGACATCACCACGCATTTTCAAAAGGTGCATGAGTCGGGAATCATCCACAAGGCCTATGAAAACGACGGCGTGAATTTCCCCGCCGACCACACCGGCGCCATTGAGGGCCAGGCTGTCTGCAGGTTCTGGACCTCGCGCGCTGTTTTTGACGTCCCGGACAAGTTCCGGGCCTTCAACCAATACACCGACACGGCCGTCGGCACCTACTGGTGCACTGCGCGGACCGAGAGGCACTCCTCCGGGGAGTACTCCTTGAGCATTGGCGTGCCGTATGCGCAGGTGAAGTGGTTCCGGGGCCGGGATACCACTGAACGCTCGGTGTCCAAATGCCCTGATCCAGGATGTTGCCGCCGTCCGCCGCTGGAGTTGTCGGCGCAGTGGGCGGGGCACGCCTGGCCGGCAACGCGCGCCAATTCGCACCTGCTCGCCGCCATGCCGCAGGGCGCGTTTCCCGGCGTCGACGAGACGGAGGTGTACCAATTCCTCACCGCCCACGAACCGCGGTGAGGAGGGTGCGGCGGGGCAGCCATGCGCCGCGGGCCGGCGGCGGTGCCGTAAGGTCAGTCCATGAACGAACTCAAATGGACCGCCACTGCCCCCATTAAGACCGCGTGGTCCAAGATGCCCTTCGCCCCCGGAATCTACCAGCTGCACTTGACCGGGGCCCTGCCCCAGGGCATGGACTGGCCGGCGGAGCTGCGCCCTTTGAAGCGGGGCGACCTGCTGTATGTGGGCAAGGCCACCAATTTGAAGTCCCGGGCAAAACACCACGGCGTGCAAACGTCAAAATCGACCTTCCGCCGCAGCCTGGCGGCGTTGATGGGACTGCAGGCACAGTGGCACGGCAGATCGGCGCATCCCCGGCTGACCGACGCCGACGAGGAGGTGCTCACTGTGTGGATGGAACGGAACCTGGGGATGCAGTACGCCCTGGTGCCGGAACCGGAGCTGCTGGCGGATCTGGAAGAGGCCATGCGCGCCGAACTCTGCCCGCCCATGAACCGGGACGGGCGCACCCCCGAGCAGCTGCATGTCTCGGCTGCCGCGGCTGCCGGCCACCGGGCCGCGCTGCGCGAGAAGGGGTAGGCTCCGCCGGCCCGGCGCCTCATCCCAGCCCGGCGCCTCATCCCAGCCCGACGCCTCATCCCAGCGCGGCGCCCGGCCCCACTGCAGCAAGTTCAAAATCCGCGCGCAGCATGTCGTAGACATCCGCGCGGTAGGCCGGCGGGACCTGCATGTACGTCCCCACCGTGAGCAGCCCCTCCTCTTCCCAGTGGGCTGCGCTGACCGCGGCGGCCAACAGCGCCGGGTGCGCCCCTGCCGGATCCGTCAATGCGCTTAGCAGCTGTTCCGGCTCCGGGGGCTGCTGGGAGCAGCACTGCAGGAGCCACCGGACGGTTTCCCACTGCCCCTCCCCGGCAAAACCAGCCACTGTGGAGTGGAAAATCAGCAGTCCCATCAGTTCCCGCATGCTTTGAAGGATGAAGTCCTCGTTCTCCAGCGACTCCAAAGCCTGCGCAGCCACGCGGACCTGCGTGTTTTCCACCGTAATCAACCCGGCCCCGGCCAGCAGTTCCCAGTACAGGGCCAACCTGGCGGCAGCGTGTTCTGCCGTGGTGGTGAGGGAGGCTGCGGCGCTGAACACGTCCAAAGCGCTGTGGGACAGGACCGCCGACGCCCCGGGCCCGGAAGTTTCCTTTCCATCCTCGATCCAGGCCAGCAATGCCACAGTGTTACGCCACAGCGCGGAGGCCCGCACCGTCCCAAGGACCTGCTCCTTTGTCAGTTCGGGCAGGAAAATGGCGGCGAGCGCATAATCCTCCCCCTCCCCGCCCCCGTCATCCATCCAGTGGCCCTGTGCGCCAAGTTCAACCAGCACCGCCGCGAGATCTTCGGCGCTGCCGGTCCACAGCCGCTCCTGCGCCAAATAGCTGACATACTCGCGCATGCCGCTGCGCAGGCCCAGGGACGCCAGGGGCTGGTCGTAGGCGGCCTCCGCCAGGACGTCCCGGACCGCATGGGGGGCCAGCGCGGTGGGATCGGCGGCGGGTTCCCAGCGGCGGTAGAGGTCAAAAAAGTCATCCAGGAGGTTCAACGAGTTGTCGATGGAGATGTTGGGCCGTCCGGCAGCCTCGAGATGGCCGACGAATCCCGGCGCCAGTGCTGACATGGCCCGGTCCAGGCGCAGCTGGGCGGACGGTTGCGACACCATGCCGCGCGCGGCCGCATCGGCTGCGGCCCGGGCCGGGTTGCCAAAGCGGGATTTTTTGTTTTTCTGTGCCACGGGGTTCCTTGCAGTCAACGGTGCTGAAGGTATTAACCGTAGCCTTGGCGCAGGGCCTCCGCGTGTCAGCCGGTGAATCCGGTCAGGACAATCTTGCCGGCCCCGTGCCCGGACATGCTCGCTTCAAAGGCCCGGGCGGCGTCCTGCATCGGGAACGTTTGGGCCACATCCACGCTGAGGGAACCGGCCTCCACCAGTGCGCTCAACCGCTCCAGTTCCGCCGCGCCGGGGCGGACCCACAGGTAGTGGCCGCCGTGGTCAAGCACGCCCGGGTCCGCAATGGAGGCATGCCGCCCGCCGGCCTTCAGCACCGCCAGGGTGTCCTGCAGGACACCGCCAATGAAGTCCGCGGCGGCGTCGACGCCGTCGGGGGCCAGTGCACGCACGCGCTCCACCAGGGACTCCCCATAGTTGAGCGGCTCGGCGCCGAGTTCCCGCAGCCGGTCATGGTTTGCCGGTGATGCGGTGGCAAGGACGCGCACGCCGGCATGCACTGCCAGCTGGATTCCGGTGCGGCCCACGCTGCCGGACCCATTGTGGATCAACAGCGTCCGGCCCGCGGGGACGTTTAAAACATCCAGGGTGCGCAGCGCCGTCAAACCCGTCAGGGGCAGTGCCGCGGCCTCTGCCCAACTCAACCGCGCCGGTTTGCGCGCCACCACCGCGGCCGGCAAAGCCACCAGCTCAGCAAAGGTTCCGCCCTGGACGGTGTCGCGGCGGCCGTAGGAATACACCTCGTCCCCCACCTGGAATTCCGGAGTGTCAATGCCCACGGCCTCCACCACCCCTGCCACGTCCCAGCCCGCGGTGACGGGAAAGTTTACGTCCATAAGGCCGTCCAGGCCTCCGGACATCAACTTCCAGTCCACGGGGTTGACGCCGGCGGCCTTGACCCTGATCAAGACGGACCCGGGTGCAAGCTTTGGTGCCGGCCGCTGCGTTTGTTCCAGAACCTCGACCCCGCCGTATTGTGCGTATGTCATGGCCTTCATGGTTGAACTCATGGTGCTTCCTTTCCTTGGCTTTCCTGTATTTTTGCCGCCTGCTGCGCCCGCAGGGCACGGTCTTGCCAACGCCGGTCCGCCGCCGCATCCAGGGCCGCCTCCACCCAGCGTCCCATGCCGGCATAGGCGTTGGCCCTGATCGCGGCCGGGGAGAGGAACACATCATGGAAGGCACCCGGAATCCGGTGCAGCGTCACGTCATTGCCCAGATCAAGGGCGCGCTTGGCCACCGCGTCCACATTCAGGACCACATCCGCGGCGAGCGCCGAGGAGGACCACTTGGGCTGCAGGTAGCTTTTGTCCGAGAGCATCACCAGCACCGGCGCGTCCAGGTCCAAACCGCGGGCCGCCTGTGCCTGCCCCTGAAACACCGCATTGAGGAACGACGCCGTGAGCGGGAATCCGCGGTCCGGGCGCCACCGCGATTCGTAGTCCCACTCGCCGTCGAACTTTTTGGACACGGCCCGGGTGTAGAAGCCCGGGTCGATCCCGGGCAGCGGGGCCCACGGCCGCAGCCGGGTGCGCGCCTCGATCAGCGGGGTCATCATGGTCCGGCCCAGCTCCCGTGCATGGAATTCCAGCCAGGGACTGTTGAGCACGACGGCGGCCGCCGCGCCGGGATGCCGCGCCGCCCACAGGCTCAGGGTCAGGCCGCCGGTGGAGTGCCCCAACAGCACCAGGGGACGTTCGCGCGGTGGCCCGGGCGGTTCCTCCGCCCGGCCCCGGCCTGCCAAGGCATCGAAGGCGGCGCTCAGGCGCTGCCGGGCCTCTTCCAAAAAGGCGAGTTCGAAGGAGTGCTCGTCCGGCGCCTCGAACCCGGCAGGCAACGCCAGCGCCTGCTCGGCAACCCCGCTGCGGCCCATCGCCTCCAGCGCGGCGGCAATGTCGTCGTCGTACTCGCTCAGGGACGAAAGCTGCCCCGGGACCTGGCCGGGGCGCAGGCTCCGGCCGTAATTGTGCAGATCCAGGGCGTAAAAGTTGGCGCCGGCGCGGTGCCAGAACTCAGCCAGCTCCTGCTGGAAGAAGTAGTCGGACCAGCCGTGGACGTACAGCACGTCGGCGTTGGCCAGTGATGAATGGCCCCAGGACGGCACCTCACCCACATAGCGGACCAGCGTTGCCGGCCGACCGGCGGGCAGGACGAGGGTGAGCTGTTCAAAGTCCGGGCCCAGGACATCCTGCTTCCATCCACTCATGGCTCGATGCTATCCGCTGCCGGCCAGGCGCGCTGATTTCCGCGCCGCGGGCAGGGCCCCTCCCGACGTGGCAGAATGGGGGATGGCCCGGGTGCAGACGGGCCCAGTGATAATACAGCCGACCGGCCGGCTTCCCTTGCGGAGAGCGCTGGTATGAGCGAACCACTCAGCGACAGAAATTAGAGACCTCATCATGCTGCAAAGCAATGCCCCGGCATCCCGCGTTAAAAACACCCCCACCTTCGCCGCCGTCGGAAGCCCCTATTTTGGGATCCTGCTGGCGTTCATGGCCGTCATTGTCATTATTTCCAACATTGGCGGGTCCAAGGGCGTCCTCATTGGTCCCATTGTCACCGACGGCGGGTTCTTCCTGTTTCCGTTCGCCTACATCCTCGGCGATGTCATCAGCGAAATTTACGGCTTCAAGGTGGCACGCAAAGCCATTGTGACCACCTTTGTACTGTCCATCTTTGCCTCGCTGTGCTACTGGGTCATCATTGCCCTGCCCGGATTCACCGACGACTTTGGCATGGCCAAGCAGGAGGCGCTGGAAGTGGCGCTGGGGCCGGTGCCGCAGATTGTGCTGGCGGGCCTGCTGGGCTTTTTGGCCGGACAAACCATCAATTCCTGGGTCATGGTGCGGCTGAAGGCGCGCCAGGGCGAGAAGAAACTGTGGGCGCGGCTCATGGGTTCCAGTGGCGCGGGTGAGTTTGTGGACACAGTGATTTTTTGCACCATTGCCGCACCCGTCATTGGGATTGTGGGCTTTGGCATGTTTGCCAACTACGTGCTGGTGGGATTTGTGTACAAAACGGCCGTGGAGTTCCTCTTCATTCCCGTCACCACCGTTGTGATCCGCTGGTTCAAGCGCCACGAGCCGAGCTACCAGGCAGCCTAGGCGCTGCGCGGCCGTGGCCGACGCCGAATCAGACCCAGAGCCGTTGAGTCAGACGTTGCGCCGCATCTGAACCAACGGCTCTGCATCTGAATCGGCGGTGGGGGCGCCGCGAAGGTGCGGCGGTCACCGCTTCGGGTAGTAGCGGCGCAGGGTTTCGGCCTTGAAGTCAAAGAAGGTGCCGTTTTCAATGGCAAGCCGGGCATCGTCGACCATTTTCACCACAAAGCGCTCATTGTGGATGGACACCAGGGTGGCCGAGACCATTTCCTTGGCCTTGAACAGGTGGTGGATGTAGGCGCGCGTGTAATTCTGGCAGGTGTAGCAGTCGCACTCGGCGGACAGCGGGCCAAAGTCGCGCTTGTATTTGGCACCCGAGAGGTTGAAGCGCCCGTCGGGGGTGTAGAACGCCGAGGTGCGGGCCACCCGGGTGGGGGAGACGCAGTCGAAGGTGTCGGCCCCGTTTTCAATGGCCGTGAAAATGTCGTCGGGTTCGGAAATGCCCAGCAGGTGGCGGGGTTTGCTTTCGGGCAGTTCCTCCGCGCACCAGCGCACAATGGTGCCCAGGTTTTCCTTCTCCAACGCCCCGCCAATGCCAAAGCCGTCAAAGTTCATCTGGCCCAAATCATGGGAGGCCTTGCGGCGCAGGTCCTCGTACTGGGCTCCCTGGATGACGCCAAAGAGGGCCTGGTAGGGCTTGCCCACCCGCTCTTCGGTCAGGCGGAAATGCTCGGCAATGCAGCGCAGCGCCCACAGGCGGGTCCTTTCCAGTGACATTTCCTGGTAGCCGCGCGAATTCAGCAAGGTGGTCAGCTCGTCGAAGGCAAACATGATGTCCGCGCCGATCTGGTGCTGGACCGCCATGGACACCTCGGGGGTGAAGCGGTGCATGTCGCCGTTGAGGTGCGACTTGAACCAGACGCCGTCGTCGTCAATGTGCGCCAGGCGCTCCTTGCCCACGGCCACTGAATCATCCGCGCCGGCGTGCGGGGAGGCCGCCACGGCGTCCATGTTGATGACCTTTTTAAAGCCCGAGCCCAGGGACATGACCTGGAATCCGCCGCTGTCGGTAAAGGTGGGCCCGGACCAGTTCATGAACTTCCCCAAGCCGCCCGCGGCGTCGAGGATGTCGGCGCCGGGCTGCAGGTACAGGTGGTAGGCGTTGGACAGCAGCGCCTGCGCACCGAGTTCCGCCATGGCTTCGGGAAGCACCGACTTCACTGTGGCCTTGGTGCCCACGGCAATGAAGGCGGGGGTCTTCATGGTTCCGTGCGGGGTGGTGATGACGCCCGTGCGGCCCTGGAACTCCCCGCCATTGCGGGCCACGGCCGCGGCGTCGGGGGAGCAGCTGTCCTTGAGGCGGGTGCTTACTTCAAAGCTGAATTCGTTTTGTGCAGCCGGCTGCACGGTGCCCTGGGGGCCGCCCTGTGGGGACTGCGGCACGGGCTGGCCGGGGACAGTGCGGTGGCTAAGGGCTGCAGCCGGAACGGACGCCAGGAGTTCGGTGCTGTTTTGGGGGGAGGGCATGCGTCCATTTTGCCAGTGTTTGCCCCGCGGCGCGGGCAGCCTGGGGCCCAGCTCAGGTACAGTGCACTGGATTGCACTAAAAGTGCATTAGAGTGTTCCCATGGATTCGACTACCGAGATGCTGGCCCGTTCCATAGGTGCCCGGGTGAAGCAGGAACGCCAGGCACGTGGATGGACCCTGGACCAGCTCTCCGGCCATTCCGGCTTGAGCCGGCGCATGGTTGTCAATGTGGAACAGGGAAGTGCCAACCCCAGCGTCGGGACCCTCCTGCGTTTAAGTGAGGCCCTGGGGCTGGGCCTGCCCGCCCTGGTGGAGCCGGGAACACCGAAACAGGCGAAGCTGACCCGCAGCGGTGAAGGCGCCGCCCTGTGGCATGGGGACCTTGGTGGCCGCGGCATGCTGGTGGCGGGCACGGCCTCCCCGGATGTCTTGGAATTGTGGGACTGGACGCTCATGCCCGGGGAGCGGCACTCAAGTTCAGCGCACGCGGATGGCACCTGGGAATTGCTGCAGCTCCTTGCCGGTGACGTCACCATCCACGTCGGCTCCCAGGTGTTCGCCCTTGCGTGCGGGGATGCGTTGTCCTTCCCCGGCGACGTGCCGCATGCCTATCTCAATGCGGCCAGGGGCCCGGCCCGGTTCACCCTGACAGTGTTTGAACCCGGCACCAGCGCCACACACCAGCGGCGGGCCACGGCGCCATGACGGGCAACTCCGGGCAGGCACTGCCGCCGTGGTCGCTGGCCGTTGCCGCCATGCTCTTGATTCAGCTCAGCTCGGCCCTGTCCGTGGGGCTCATTGAACAGCTCGGCGCGGCGGGGACGGCCTGGCTGCGCCTGGCGATGGGCGCAGTGATCTTCTTGTTGATTGCACGGCCGCCGCTGCGGCGCGTCAGGCGCCAGGACGTGCTTCCGCTCTTGGGCCTGGGGGCCGCCAGCGGACTCATGTCACTGGCCTTTCTCAGCGCCATTGAGCACATTCCGCTGGGCACCGCCGTGGCCATTGAATTTTTGGGGCCGCTGACTGTGGCCGCTTGGCGCAGCGGCAGCGCCCGCATGCTCGCCTGGCCTGTGTTGGCCCTTATCGGGGTGGTGCTGCTGACTGAACCGTGGCAGGGGGAGGTGGCGCTGCTGGGCATTGGCTACGCGCTCGCGGCGGGTGTGGGGTGGGGCAGCTACATTGTGCTCACCCAGCGGGTGGGCGACCGCTTTACGGGCATCAGTGCCTTGTCCCTGACCATTCCCATTGCCGCGGTGCTCACGGCGTGTGTGGGAGTGCCCCAGATGGTGGGGAACTTTCACTGGCCGGTGCTGCTGCTGGGAGCCGGGCTGGCCCTGCTGGCTCCGGTGATCCCCTTTGGCCTGGAAATGCGCGCGCTTCGCCGCATGACGCACACCGCATTTGGCACGTTGATGGCTTTGGAACCTGCCATGGGCGTGCTCCTGGGCCTGGTGGTGCTGCACCAGGTTCCCTCCCTTGTGCAGGGTGCCGGAGTGGTGTTGGTGGTGGCTGCCGGCGCCGCGGCCCAGCGCGGCGGCGCCCGCAGGCCGGCACTTGAACATGTGCCCTGAACGGCCCTGCACGGTGCGCCCTAGTCCTCGGGGTAGTGCCTTTCCATAAACGCATCCCACTGCGCACCAATGGCATCGAGTGCGCCGGCGCCCAGTCCGTAGGTGGAGGCAATGATTTGTGCGCCCGGGTGTTCCCGGATGCCGGCAATGGGGTCCTGCTGGGCCAGAATCAGCAGGCCATCACCGTGTTCGGCGTAGGCCTGGACCGTCAGCGCCAGCTGCTTTTCGCTGCGGGCCCAGACCTTGCCCTTGAGCGTGGCTCCGGAATTCAGTGTCAGTTCATAGGGTTCCCCGGGATCGGGCAGCCAGCCAATGTCAATGCCCAGGGCGTTCCACAGCTCGGTATGCGCGGTGCTGGTGCCGTCCACATAGATGGTGCGGCGCCGGGTCAGGGGGTGGCGTTCCAGCGCAAACCTGAGTTGCTGCATGAACGTCCACCAGCCTTCGGTGATGTCGGCGTCGTACTTGGCCCACTCGCCCGTGGCCGGCCCGCGCGTCATGGTCAACAAGGTGCCGTCAGTGCGCGGTTCGAGTGTGAAAACGTCCCCCATATCAAGTTCCAAACGCAAATGGTCACTGGCTTCAGTGGCATTGGCGTAGTAAATCTCCTTGATCTCCTCCTCCAGGCCCTCCATTTCCCAGCCGTGCCACTGTGCCAGGCGCGCCGGCTCGCGGAGCATGCGCCAGAGCTGCTCGGCATCGGCGTTGATCAGGACGGAGAGCTCGGTGTTGGCCATGACAGGTAATCTACGCTGGAACCAGGGAACCGGCTAGGGACCGGCTTTTGGCGCTGGAGGAAAGTGTCAGCGTCCCAGACCGGCGAAGGAGATGGCTTGGCGCACCAGTGCGCCGCGGCCGCCCACAAATTCGGCCTGCACGCCGGGGCTGAGCACTTCCTCCGGCGTCATCCAGGTCAATTCCAGCGCGTCCTGGCGCGGTTCGCAGTCACCGGTGACGGGGATGACGTAGACCATCGCCACCGCGTGTTGGCGTTCATCGGTGAATCCGGTCTGCGAGGGCGAGGGCAGGTACTCGGCCACTGTCAGGGGCACGGGGCTGACCGGCAGCTGGGGAAAGGCCAGCGGACCCAGATCCTTTTCAATGTGCCGGATCAGCGCCGCGCGGATGGTTTCCCGGTACAGCACCCGTCCGGAGACCAGGGTGCGCACCATGGAGCCGTGCTCGTCGGCCTGCAGCAGCAGTCCCACTTCATTGACGTAGCCCAGCGGGTCCAAGCGCACCGGCAGCGCCTCCACATAGACCATGGGAAGCCTGTTGCGGGCCTCGTGCAGGTCCTCTTCGGACAACCAGCCGGGATTGGGGTCAGGGGTGCGAACGCTCATGTCTCAGTTCTACCCCATCCCCGGTCCAGGCGCAGATTCCTTCCCTCCCCGGCGTCAATTCCGGCTGATGGCGAGGCTGCCGCCGTCAGGCATTCCGTGGTTGACGGTGCCGGTCCCGCCGGCCTGAAGCTGCAGTTCGACGCCGGTCCGGACACCGGCCGCCGTGCGCACAAATCCGCCGTTTTTGGCCTTGAACAAGGCACCGCCGAAGGGGAATCCGCGCAGTTTTCGGGCACCAATGTTGCTCAGGACCGCATTGGCAGCGGCCGGGTCGGCGCTGGTCCAAACGGCCGTGACGCTGAGGGCGGAATCGGGATCCGGCAGGGACAAATCGGCGCCGGGGCGGGCCAGGAAGGTGAAGTCGGCGGCGGTGACCTGCGCCGCGGTGCCGTGCAGCCTGGCCGGGGTGCCGTCAGCGACGGTCCGCTGCACAAAAATGGCCGCGTCGCGGAGCTCAAATTCCAGCCGGATGGAGTGCACGGGCGCCTGTTCAAGGAGAATTTTTCCATTGCCGGAATTAAACAGCTGCCGCGCCGGGACATCCGCCGTGCCCGGCAGGGCCGAACCTTGCAGGCCCACAGCTGTCAACAATTGCGCATAGGCTTCGGGGGTGGGCGTGGAGATGACGGGACTAAGGCGCAGCATGGGACTCCTGGAAGTGTGGAGGGAACAACGCTACCAAGGACGCCGTGGCCGCATTAGGGTGTTTCCATGATTGAACTGCCTGAACTCCTGCTCCCGGATGCGCCCGCCTGGCGCGGCTGGTTGGCCGGCCATCACGCCCAGCTGCCCGGGGTCCGGCTGGTGCTGCATAAAAAAGGCGGTAGCACCACCACCTTGACGTACGCGGCCGCACTGGATGAGGCGCTGTGTTTTGGTTGGATTGACGGCGTTGCCGGCAAGCGCGACGACGGCAGCTACCTTCAGCGTTTCACTCCCCGCACGCGCACCAGCAAATGGTCCAAGATCAACACCGGCCACTATGACCGTCTCGTGGCTGCCGGGCGCATGGAGCCGGCCGGGGTGGCCGCGGCCGACGCCGCCAAGGCGGACGGACGCTGGGAGGCTGCCTATTCCGCGCAGTCGACCGCTGAGCTGCCGGCGGATTTGGCCGCCGCCATTGCCGCCAATCCGCAGGCCCAAGCCATGTTTGAGGTGTTGACGGCAACCAACCGCTACGCTTTGATTTACCGCACAGCATCCGTGAAGACACCCGCCGTCCGGGTCGCCAAGATTGCCCGTTTTGTTGACCTGTTGGCAGCGGGCCAGACCCCGTACCCGCAAAAGCGCCAACCCTGAGGCGGCTTCGCCTGCCCCTGGCCGCCTACACGGCGGCAGCTGCGGAAAGCACCATCCACCGTTGCAGGGCACCGGAGAGCTGGGTGGGCCCGGTGTCCCTGAGGGCGGCGGCGGTGTCCGTGACCATGGCCGACGCTGTTTGCCGGCTCAGCTCCGGAAGCCTGGGGTCCTGCGCGGCGAGGGCAAGGTAGCGGACCAGGATGCCGGTGAAAAGGCACCCGTCGTCCCCGGATTCCAGTTGCAGGCCTTGACCTGCCGTGAACAACCTGCGGTGGATGGCTGCAATGAGGGCCACCGCATCGCCCAGGTCGGTTGACCGGCCCAGTTCCAACAAGGCTCCCAGCACCGGGCCCTGGTTGTAGGTGTAAATGGTGGTTTCCACGTTCCGGCCCGTGGCGCAGGGGTGGATGCCATCAACATAGAGGCCAATTTCGGGATCGAAGAGTTCCAGGCGGAGCCAGTGGATGATTTCCTGTGCGCGCCGCCTTTCTCCGGTTCTGGCAAAGTGCAGTGCCGCCGGGCCGTTGACGGGGGTGTTTTTATAGTCGCGTTTGCGGGACCAATGTAGGCCGCCGCCCAGGACGTCGTCGTGCGCGTGGTGCAGTTGGCGGGTCAGGGACCTGGTGGCGGAGGTGGCCAGCCTTGACGGCCTGGCAAGCAGTTTCAGCGAGAGCCTGTTCAGCCGGCCCGCGGCCAGGGCCAGCCACGCCATGTCGTCATAGAAGTCATTGGTGAAGCGTCCGAAGTTGCGCACCATGATGCCGCGCAGCAGGTGCTCCGCGCGGCGCAGCTCCGCGCGGGCGCCCGGTCTGTCATGGTGGCGCAGCTGCCGGAAGGCTGTATCCAGGACCGCGTCCAGGTAGTGGGCCTGCCACCAGTAATGCCACGGCTGGAAGGGCCCCTGCGGTGTCTTGGGGCTGCCGGGAAGCGGCCCGGCGGTGGGCGAGCCAATCCAGGTGCCTGGAACACCGGCCAGGCGGTGCCCAAACCGGGCATGGACCTGCGCCTGCGCCTGGTCCGCGTCCAGGGCCCAATTGTTGCTTGAACGTTCTTTCGAATCGTTTTGCTGGGAAGGTCCGCGATGGCTGGTCATGCCCTCCACACTACTGTTTCACCCGCTTCAGCGCTCCTAACGAAATCTTGGTTAGTATGCCTTAACGCATGCTTTGCAGCCCGGGTCTCCGGGTGCGCCTCAACGAGGAGGATTCATGGACATTTCCGCCAGCGGCACCGTCGCACTCATCACCGGCGGGGCCTCCGGCCTGGGAGCTGCCACGGCCAGACGGCTGCATGCGGCGGGTGCCGCCGTCGTGCTGGTGGACCTGCCGGGCTCCCAAGGGGCCCACCTGGCCGCTGAGCTGGGGGAGCGGGCAGGGTTTGTGCCGGCGGACGTCACGGACGAGGAGCAGATGCGTGCGGCCATTGCGGCCGCCGCGACGCTGGGCACGCTGCGGATCGCCGTCAATTGCGCAGGCGTGGCCACGCCCGGGAAGGTGCTGGGGCGCGCCGGGGTCCTGCCGCTGGAGGACTTCAACCGCGTGGTCCACATCAATTTGCTGGGCACCTTCAATGTGCTGCGTCTGTGCGCCGAGGCCATGGCGGCGGCTGAACCTCTCGACGGCGAGTTCGGGCCCGAGCGCGGCGTCATTGTCAATACCGCCTCCGTCGCGGCGTTCGACGGCCAGATCGGGCAGCCGGCCTACGCCGCCTCCAAGGGTGCGGTGGCCGCCATGACCCTGCCCATCGCACGGGAATTGGCGCGCTCGCTGATCCGCGTGGTGACCATTGCGCCGGGCATTTTTGAAACCCCCATGCTGGCGGGGCTGCCGCAGGCTGCGCAGGATTCCCTGGGCCAGCAGGTGCCGCACCCTTCGCGGCTGGGCAAGCCTGCCGAATACGCCGCCCTGGTGGAGCATATTGTGGCCAATGCCATGCTCAACGGGGAGACCATCAGGCTCGACGGCGCAATCCGCATGGCGCCAAAATGAGCACCTCGGCCACGTCGCTGCCCGCGGCGGACTTTTACGGTTTTGAAGCCCTGCTGAGTCCTGGAGAGAAGGCCAAACTGGTTCAGCTGCGGGAGTTCCTGGCCACGGAGGTGGCGCCGTACGCAGTCCAGTGGTGGAATGACGCCGCATTCCCCACGCGCATCCTGCCCAAGATTGCCGCCCTGGACTTGGCCGCACCCGACCGCCGCCGCCTCAGCCACCTCTTCACGGGCCTGGTCGTGGCGGAAATGACCCGCGTGGACACCTCGCTGGCCACCTTTTTCCTGGTCCACCACGACCTCTTTGTCCAGGCGCTCATTGACTTTGGTTCCGCCGAGCAGCAGGCGCGGATGCTCCCTGACGCCCTCGCCCTGCGCTCCACCGGGGCATTTGCCCTGACCGAACCTGAGCATGGCAGCGACGTCGCCGGCGGCATGTCCACCACCGCGCGGCGCGTGCAGGACGACGCCGGCACCCACTGGGTGATCAACGGCGCCAAGCGTTGGATTGGCAATGGCACGTTCTGCGACAGGATGCTGCTGTGGGCCAAGGATGCCGAAACCGGCCAGGTGCGGGGCTTCTTTTTGGATGCTTCCCTTCCTGGCGTGATGCGGACCAGGATTGAGCACAAGATTGCCCTGCGCACCGTGCAGAACGCGCACATTGTTCTAAAAGACGTACGCGTGGCTGAGTGTGACCGGATCATGGGGGAAAACTCCTTCCACGACACCAATAAACTGTTGCTGGGTTCGCGCGTTTCCGTTGCCTGGCAGGCGGTGGGGCAGCAGCTGGCAGCCTTCGATGTGGCCCGCGACTATGCAGTGCAGAGGCAGCAATTTGGCCGGCCCATTGCCTCCTTCCAGCTGGTGCAGGACCAATTGGTGCGCATGTTGGGCAACCTCACCTCTTCAATGGCCATGATGGTGCGGCTCGCGGCACTGCAGGACGATGCGGAAGCCGGTCTTTCCGGCGCCGGTGTCCCGGGTGCCGAGGGTCAGCTCCCCACCATGGCTCAGGTTGCGCTGGCGAAAGCGCACACCACGGCAGCCATGCGCGAAACCGTGGCGTTGGGACGCTCCATTTTGGGTGGCAACGGCATTGTCAGCGACTACAAAATGGCCAAGATTTTCGCCGATGCCGAAGCAATCTACACCTATGAGGGTTCGTACCAGATCAACACATTGATTGTTGGCCGCGCCATTACCGGGATCAGTGCGATCGTTTAGCTGGTGTTGGGGTTAGCCGGATATACGAAAATAGTTTCGAATGGTTGCTCGTTTCTCTTGTTCTACTCGTTGGTGGGGTTTATTATGGGGGTATGGGTAGTTCAGTGAATTTCCCGGCGGGTCCGGAGGGTTCATCCACCGCAGTTTCTGTGGCGGACCGTATCGCTGGGCTGACTCTTCCTTCTTTTTCCTCCCTTGCTGTGGCGGTGGCTGGTTTGGCGGGGTTGCCTGATTTCCCGGCTCCGAACTCCTCCACCGAGGATCGTGGTTCCTCGCGGTTGGGTGGGGTGCGGGGCTTGTTGGATGACTGCACTGAAGCCCTTGCTGCTTTGAGTGTGCATCGGAACCGGTGTGCGGCGTTGTTGGTGGTGTTGGTCGAACGCCTCCAAGCGGCCGCCCGGGTGGAGGGTGTGGTGCTGGGGCTGGATGCCTGGCAGCGCCAGACCCAGATGATGGGCATCCGGGCTGAACTCGCCGGGTTGCTGACCATCACCGAAGCGGTCGCGGGAAAGCTGATGGATCACGCCGGGATCCTGGTCCATCACCTCCCGGCCACCATGAAGCTGTTCACCGCCGGTGGGTTGGGGTGGGAGCAGGCGGTCGTGATTGCCGAGGAAACGACCGTGTTGCGGGACGCCGGGCACCCACAGTCCGTCATTGATGCTTTCGAACAAGTGCTGCTGGGCAAAGCAGAAGGGTGCACGGGGTCGAGCTTCAGGGACAAGGCCCGGCGGGCAAGGGAACGCACCTTCCCGGACTCCATGGCAGCCAGGACGCGGCGGGCGTTCAAAGACCGGTCCCTGCGCGTGGGCCGGGGACAGGACGGGATGTCCTGGTTGACGCTGTTTGGGCCTTCCCCGACGGTCGAGGCGATTTTCTCCCAATGCACCACCACCGCCCAAGCCGCCCAGGGACCCCACGAATCACGGACCCTGACCCAGTTGCGCGCCGATGTTGCCGCGGCCCTGCTGTTGGGCCAGACCATGGACGACAACCACATCCACACCCCACCACCACCACCAGTGCCAGAACCGGCGGAACCCACGCCAGCGCCGGCGGAGGCTGCCGCACCGGCACACGCCGTACCGGCGGAATCGGCGGAGGCTGCCACAGACACAGACACGGACACAGACACAGACACGGACTCGGGCACCGGTTTTGGTGGTGGGGTGCCGGTGTTTGATGATCCGGACTACACGGATCCCGGCTTTGTTGATCCCGCACCCGATCCGTGGGACAGGGAGTTCTGGACCGGGTTCGACGGATCCAAGCCACCGGATCTCACACCCGCACCACCGGCACCGGGCAACAATCCCCACCTCCCAGCCGCGAATGCCGGGTCCGGCGGTGGGGTGTGGCCGCCGCTGCCCAGGGTGACCCCTGTGCTGGTGATGCCGGCCCTGTCATTGCTGGGCTTCACGGACGAACCGGCGTGGATGGAAGGTGTCGGACCCATCAGTGTGGACGTCGCTAAGCGTCTCACCGCACAAGCGGGTTCGTTGTACCGGGTGTTGGTGGACCCGATCACGAACAAACCCCTCGACCACGCACCCGAGTCGTACCGGATCAGCAAAGCCATGAAAACAATGTTGGCCATCCGGGACGAATACTGCCTCTTCCCGGGCTGCACCACCGTGGCCGTGAACTGCGAGGTCGACCACGTCAAACGCTTTGAAACCGGGGGCCGCAGCGTCTACAACAACCTGCAAACCCTGTGCAAACGCCACCACCTCCTCAAACACTTCAAGGACGACAAAACCCGCCAAGGATGCGTTCGCACGGACCAAAGCGCCGAACGTCAAAACACCCGCCTGCGCGGCTGGACCCCGACCATGACCGAAGAAGGACGCGTGGGATGGACATCCCCCACCGGACACTGGTACCCGCCAGAAACCGACGACACCCCAGCCCCGACCTACCCCGAATGGGTCAAAAACAACCTCCAACAACAACTCCACGACCACGACGAGGATTCCTGGCAGCACTGGGACGCAACCCACCCGTCCTGGGACATCCCACCCGAAGAACACATCCCACCCATCTGGACCCCAGACACCGTCCCCCAACCACCCCCAGGGACCTTCCCTGATGAAGAAGAACAAGACGCCATCGACCGGAATGCCACAGAGAACCACCTGCACCACCAATAGTTTGCAAGTGGCCCGCGGCATCGAATTGACGGGGGCACGTCGCCAACCCACAGGCCTCCACTGACGGGGAATCGCAGTGGATCAGGCTCCCGCCGAATGGCTGCCTTTATTTTTGTGGATCCCGTTCCCCGGCTTCCACGGCGACAGGCAGGGCATTCTCCGCTACCGGTGCCGGGCAGGTGCCGAAGTCGGTGAAGGCGCTCGGGTAGTTGATGGCCCGATTGAAGTCCAACATCACGGAGCCGTCCGGGCGTGGCCGGGTGAGCTCGATCTTGCGCCAGTGCGAGGTGGTGGTTCCATTGCTGGCGTCACGGAAGGCGACAACCAGGGCGCCCAGTTCGGCCTCCTCTGCGGCAAGCTGATAGCGCGCACCGTCCAATTCAAAGGTCACTTCCCCCACCAGTTCGGCAACGCCAGCCACCAAAGGGTTGGCCGTATCAATGGCCCTGCGGCGTGGGGCGTCATAGCGCGTGAAGGTGGCCATCAAAGCAAGATCAGGATCGTATGCAAACACTGGCACGCCGGTAAAGGAGGTCAGCACCGGGGATTGGGAATCACGGGTGCGGATCATATATCTATTGGCCCGCACACCCAGCTCCACCACCACATCACCGAATGAGACCCAGTTCAAGGATTCCTCATCGGCCAGTTCCGCCGTGACAGTGCCAGCAACGGGTGTGCCACTTTCCAGCAGTGTGAGGCGATCGGCGGCGGTGGCGGTGAGGTACGCCGTCGTACCTTCAAAGCTCCACAATCCGGGAATGCCTGGCAGCGCCGCCGGGGCTGCCGGCAACCAGTGTAAAGCCGTCAAGCTAAGCCACCCATGTGGCGCAGCAAGTGCCGTATTGCGCCCTGCTCGGAAGCGTTCCCACCTCTGCGTGAGACGGTCAAGTTCAATGGTGGTGGTGTTCACGATGCTCCTGTTGACTGGGCTGTTCTTCCTTGTGCAGTACAACTGGTGGTGTGGGGAAGCTATTCCGCTGCGGCCCGGCAAAAACGGGCAACAAGGCGGCGCAGCTGTACCGGTCGGGCGTAGGTGGAAGAATGGGCCCATGGCTTCGAACACGGATTTAAACACAGACATGACACGGTTTCCGCTGGGGACCACCAGGAGAGTGGATGCGGAGCGTACAGAGCTGAAGTTCGAGCGGCATTATTCAGCCCCGCCCGAATCGGTGTGGGCCATGCTGACTGATCCGGAAAAGACGCAGCTGTGGTGGGCCAAGGTGCGGGGACAGGCCAAGGCAGGGTCCACCTTTGATTTGAAATGGCTCAATGTCAAGGATGAAGGCCACGGCATTGAAACCGACTGGTGGTATGGCCGCGTGGTGGAAGCTGACGCCCCGCATCTGTTGGAGCTTTCAAACTCAATGCACGGCCGGATCTGGATCACCTTGGAAGCCACGGCGGAAGGGACACTGGTGCGGTTTAACAACACCGTGGCGGTGCCGGAAGAGGTGGTGCTGATGTCGTTGGCCGGCTGGCATGTGCATTTGGACCATTTATGTGAGGCCCTGGCGGGCAAAAGCGTTGACTGGCAGCACTGGTGGGACAACTTCCACCCCTCCTGGGAACAAGCGCACGCCCTGTACCAAGCCCGTTAAATTCCTCACTATTTGAGACGGATTGGCTCCGATGGATGGCGCCGGTCTAGTATCCAGATGGCCCTGACTTGGGCCTCCAACGTATTCAACGTCGCATACGAGCCTTCCCCATGCACAGACCGTAAGGACGCTGACTCATGAGCTCAGACTTGCAACCGAACCCCCAGGGCACTGCGAACAATCAGGAGCCGGACACCGATCTGCGCGCAGATGTGCGCCGTGTCAGCACGCTGCTGGGTGAATCCCTGGTCCGCCAGCATGGTCCTGACCTCCTGGCGCTTGTGGAGCAGGTGCGCCTGTTGACCAAGGAGTCCAAGGAGGCTGCCCGGGGGGAGACCGGCACGGGCCCCTGGAGTGCCAACGACGTCGCCGAACAGGTCCGCGAAGTCCTCGCCTCCCTGCCGCTTGAGCAGGCGACGGATTTGGTGCGTGCCTTCGCGTTTTACTTCCATCTGGCCAATGCGGCCGAGCAGGTGCACCGTGTGCGCAGTCTGCGCACGCGTGCGGAAAAGGACGGCTGGCTGGCGAAGGCCGTCACCGAGATCGCTGAAAAGGCCGGCGCCGAGGCGCTGCAAAAAGTGGTCAATGAACTCGATGTGCGGCCCATCTTCACTGCCCACCCCACCGAGGCCTCACGCCGCTCGGTCCTGGACAAGATCCGCAAGCTCTCCGACATTTTGGCCACGCCCTCGGAGGAAGGCACCACCAGCCGTGCCCGCCAGGACAGGAAACTGGCGGAGATCATTGACCAGATGTGGCAGACGGATGAGCTGCGCAAGGTCCGTCCCACCCCCATGGATGAGGCGCGCAACGCCATCTACTACCTGCGCAACATCCTCACCGACGCCATGCCCGAGGTGCTCACGGAGCTCAGCGACCTGCTCGGTGAACATGGCGTGGTGCTGCCTTCCGACGCCGCACCGCTGCGGTTTGGTTCGTGGATTGGTGGTGACCGCGACGGCAACCCGAACGTGACCTCCCAGGTCACCCGGGAAGTTTTGGTGTTGCAAAACCAAAATGCCGTGAAGATTTCACTGGGCCTGATTGATGAGCTGCTGACGGTGCTCTCCAACTCCAGCGCCCTGTATGGGGCCGATGCTGCGCTGAACGATTCCATTGCCGTGGACCTTGCCAAACTGCCGGCCATTGATCCGCGGATTCTGGAGCTGAACGCCGACGAGCCGTACCGTCTGAAGCTCACCTGCATCAAGGCCAAGCTCATTAACACCCAGAAACGTGTTGCCGCCGACGCTTACCACGAGCCTGGCCGTGACTACAGCTCCACCGCCGAACTCATTGCGGAATTTGAACTGCTGGAAAGCTCGCTGCGCAACAACTCGGCGGCTTTGGTGGCCGACGGCGCCCTGGCCTCCGTGCGCCGGGCCATTTCCTCCTTCGGGCTGCATTTGGCCACCCTGGACATCCGTGAGCACGCCGACTACCACCATGACGCCGTCGGCCAGCTCATGGACCGCGTGGGGGAACTCGGGAAGCCGTACGCCGAGTTGGACCGTGCCGAGCGCATGGCCGTGCTCAGCACCGAACTGGCCAGCCAGCGTCCGCTTTCCGGCCATCCAATCAAGCTCGACGGCGCAGCAAACGGCACGTACGACGTCTTCCGCGTGGTGCGCCGCGCCCTGCGCAGCTACGGCCCCGACGTGGTGGAAACCTACATCATTTCCATGACCCGCGGCGCCGATGACGTGCTGGCACCGGCCGTGCTGGCCCGTGAAGCCGGTCTGGTGCAGCTCACCGGCGAGAACCGGTACGCCAAGATCGGCTTCGCACCGCTGCTGGAAACAGTCGATGAACTGCGCGCCTCAGCCGAAATCGTGGACCAGCTGCTCTCCGACCCCACTTACCGGGAACTGGTGCGCCTGCGCGGCAATGTGCAGGAAATCATGCTGGGCTACTCGGACTCCAACAAGGAATCGGGTGTGCTGACCAGCCAGTGGGAAATCCACAAGACCCAGCGCAAACTCCGCGACGTGGCGGTCAAACACGGCGTGAATGTGCGCATGTTCCACGGCCGCGGCGGTTCCGTGGGCCGCGGTGGCGGGCCCACCTATGACGCCATCATGGCCCAGCCCAACGGCGTCCTGGAAGGTGCCATCAAGTTCACCGAGCAGGGCGAGGTCATTTCGGACAAGTACTCCCTGCCGGATTTGGCGCGGGAGAACCTGGAACTGTCCCTGGCGGCCGTGATGCAGGGCTCGGCGCTGCACCAGGCGCCGCGCCACTCCGAGGATGAGCTGCAACGTTTTGGCGCCGTCATGGAAGTCATGTCCGACGCCGCGTTTGAAGGTTACCGGGCGTTGATTGACCATGAGGATCTGCCGGCGTACTTCCTGGCCTCCACCCCCGTGGAGCAGCTGGGCAGCCTGAACATTGGTTCCCGGCCCTCCAAACGGCCCGATTCCGGTTCCGGTTTGGGCGGCCTGCGCGCCATTCCGTGGGTTTTTGGCTGGACCCAGTCACGTCAAATTGTGCCCGGCTGGTTTGGTGTGGGATCCGGGCTGAAGGCTGCCCGGGAAGCCGGCCATGAGGTGGAACTGAAGGAAATGCTGCTGCACTGGCACTTCTTCTCCTCCACCATCTCCAATGTGGAAATGACGCTGGCCAAGACGGACATGGACATTGCCGCACACTACGTGGCCACCCTGGTCCCCGAACCGCTGCGCCACCTGTTCGCCAGCATCCGCGCCGAATACGATCTGACCGTGGCGGAACTGCAGCTGCTCACAGGGGAGACCGAGCTGCTGGACAACCAGCCGCTGCTCAAGCGCTCCTTGAACGTCCGCGACCAGTACCTGGACCCGATCTCCTATCTGCAGGTGGAGTTGCTGCGCCGCGTCCGCGAGGCCGACATCACCCAATCCGAGGTGGACGAACGCCTGCAGCGTGCCATGCTCATCACCATCAACGGTGTGGCGGCGGGTCTGCGCAACACCGGCTAAAAGCGGCCCACGGCAATAGGCTCAAGACATGCCCTCCTTTCGCGCCACCTTGCAAATCACCGGACTGTTGCCCGGCCATGCCCCTGAAGAAGTCATGGACATGGCCGTGGCCACAGTTGGGTCCGCCCATGTGGTGGAAGCCAATCAGCTGGACATAGCTGGCGGGATTCCACGCATCACGGTGCGTTTCATGGTGGAGGCCAGCGAGTACGACGCCGAGAACCAGTATGCGCGCAATGCCGCCGTTTCCATGGCGCATGGGGTGGGCCAGGTGGCCACCACGGGCGCCGTGCGCAGTTACCGCAGGTCCGCGGGCAAGTGGCTTCCGCTCTAGGAAGCTACAGGAAGCTACAGGAAGCTACAGGGGCGCAGGCTGCGCCGTGCTGCGCTACTTGTGGTTGGGAAACGCGGAGAGCTCCAGTTCTGAGCAGTACTGCACAGCTTTGCCGGTGATCGGGTCGGTGAAGGCGATGCTGTGGGCCAGCAATTGCAGGGGTTTGCTGTAGTCATCCGGGGCCTGGGCATGCAGCACGGGGTAGAAGGGGTCGTGAAGAATCCCGATGCCCTGGGACGCCAGGTGCACGCGCAGTTGATGGGTCTTGCCGGTGTGCGGCTGCAGATGGTACAGCCCCAGGGTTTGCCCCGCGACGGGATCAACCCGGGTATCCATGAGCTCAATGCGCGTCTCGGCATTGGGCTCGCCCGCAACTTCCTCGGCCAGCAAATACGTGCGTGACTTGATCATGCGGCTGCGCACCACCAGGGGGAACTGGAGCTCCGCGCGCACGGGTGCCACGGCACGGTATGTCTTTTCAATGCGGCGCCTTTCAAACAGGAGTTGATATTTGCCGCGGGTTTCCGGATTGGCCGAGAACAGCAGCACACCTGCCGTCATGCGGTCCAGTCTGTGGATGGGCACCAGATCCGGCTGGTCCAGCAGCACGCGCAACCTGACCAGAGCCGATTCCTGCACATACATCCCGCCCGGGGTGGTGGGCAGAAAGTGTGGTTTGTCCACCACCACCAGATGCTCGTCCTGGTGCAGCACGGACAGCTCCACGGGCAGCCGCTGTTCCACGGGAAGTTCGCGGTAGTACCAAATAAAAAGATGCTCGTTCAGGGCCGTGGTGGGTGTGACAATCTCCCCGCCCAAAGCCTTGACCTCACCGCGTTCAAAACGCTCCACAATCCCGGCCGGATCAACATGGTTGAATTTGTCCAGCACATAGTCCATGGCGGTTGTCCAGGGACCTTCTTCAGGCATGCGCATGCGCGTGGCATTGACGCCATTGCGCACGGGGAGGGGGGATTTCATCACCTTTCAAGGGTACCGACGTCTGCGCAGCAGCCAAACCGGTGGGCCGGCCCAAACGCGGGAAAGCCGCCGCTGCCTTAGGGCTCGGGCTGGCACCGCGGGCACCAGTAAATGTCCCGCGGCGCCCGCACGGGATGGGCCGGATCCAAAATTTTGGCGTGCTGCACCGTGGCACCGCACCGCTTGCACGGCCTCCCGGCCCGGCCATAGACCCAAAAGGCGGCATCGCCGCGTGCCGGACCGCCAGTGGTGGAACGCCCGGAGCGGTCCTTGTTTGCTTCCAGCAGGCGCTTGGCCAGGGCCACAATGCGCGGCAGATCCGGGACCTGGGCCACGGCAACCGCCGGATGCACGCCACCGAGGAAACACAGATCGCTGCGGTACACATTGCCAATTCCGGCAATCTTCCGCTGATCCAGCAATGCCAGCCCCACGGGTTCGGCGGGATCGGTGCGCAAACGCCGCAGGGCCTCCTGCGCATCCCAATCCGGCCCCAGCAGATCCGGCCCCAAATGGTCCACGGCCCCGCCCACCAACGCTTCGGGCAGGACTTCCAGCACGCCCAGGGAGAAACCCACCGCGGAAGCCAGCCTGGTTTGCAGCACCACCCGGGCCGTGTGGGCGGGCCGGCGCCACCGCGCAAAGCGGCCATCGCTGCCCACCGGATAAATGTCCCAGTGGCCCTCCATCAGCAAGTGCGAATGGATCACCACGCGGTCGCGTGCCTGTTCGGCATCAATGTACATCAACAGGTGCTTGCCCCGCGACTGCACCGACTCCACCACCCGGCCGCTCAGATCCAAGGTGGCGTGCGCGGGAATCCGGAAGTCACTTGCGGTGAGCACCTTTCCTTCCAGGACCGCGCGCAGATCCCGGGCCTGCCGCCACACCGTATCTCCCTCAGGCACGGATGCGCACCCCCCTGGGGGTGCTGTAGGCGCCGGCCGCCAGCAGGGCGGGGGCCAGGGGACTGCCCAGAATTTCTTGGCCATTGACCTTTTCCGCCGCCATCTTGTCAATGGCCCCCCGCTTGACCACACCCACCAGCGCGGCTGCCGCGAGTCCAATGAGCGCCTCGTCACCGCTGAAGCACAACAGTGTCCGGCCGCCGCGCTCCACGTACAGCACCAGGACGCCGTCGACCATCACCACCAATGCCCCCGCCTTCCGTCCCGGCCGGTGGCCGGAATCCAGTGCCGGCCAGGGCAGGGCCGCACCATAGGGGTTGGCGGGGTCGGTTGCGGCCAGTGCGAGGGCCTGCGGCGGACGCGGGTTCACGGTGGCGTCCTCGCTGAAACTTCGCAGCCGGTCCACGGTGGCGGGAACGGCGAACTGCGCCGCGCCGAGGTGTTCAATGAAGTAGCCGCGGCGGCACTTTCCGCCTTCCTCCAGGCGCGCCAGAATCTTGTACATGAGTCCGAAACCGCCGGGGAGGCCGTGGTTCATGACCGAACCACGGGTCACCACACCGTACCTGTCCAAAAACAGCTCGGCCAGGGCATGGCCGCGCAGGGTGGCCTGGGCACTGTTCATGGACGCCGGATCATCCAGCGGCACGGTGGGCAGCAGGCTCCAGCGCCCCGAACTCATGGGCGGGGCGCCACCCTGCGTGCCGGCGGCCCGGCCGGGCAGGCGGCCGTAGCGCCCGGCCCGTGCAGGCCGCAGCCTGGACGGCGGCGCTTTTTGTTTGTGCGCCGTATGGCCACCACCCAGCAGGGCGCGGACGGGGGAGAAGGTGTCATTGCTGATCCGCCCGGCCCAAAACAGCTCCCACAGGGCAGGCGTCAGCTGTCCGTCGGCGGCGTCGGCCCCGGCGGCCGTCATCTCATGGAGCTGGTGGAAGAAATAGGCTCCGCCGCCTGCCAAGGCCGCAAGCACCCGTTCATGCAGGGGGCCCGGGGTAAAGTCCGCCGCGGGGGCAAGGGTGAGCTCCGCCGACTCGGCAATGTGCAGGCTCAGCCAGCCGTCGTTGGACCCCAGCGCACCGGCGCCGGAGACCAGCACCTCGCCGGTGGCCATCAACTCATCCAGCAGGGCGGGGGAATAGTTGGCCACGCGTGCGGCCAGCACCAGCGGCTCCCAGGCCGACGCCGGAATGGGCACCCCGGCCAGCTGGTCCACCACCGTGAGCACGCCGTCCAAACCCCGCAGGGCCGGGGAAGCGGAGGCTGCGGTGACATGCTGCCATCCCGGCAGGAAGCGGGCGTAGCTGGCTGCGTCCACCGGTTCCACCTCGGCCCGCAACGCCGCCAGGGAGCGGCTGCGCAGCTGCCGCAGCACCTGCACGTCGCACCATTCCAGCGCCCCGTCCGTGCGCGCCATGGAGGCGGGCAGGAACTCGCCCTCGGTGATGCGCCTGTCTGCGGCCAAGCGGGCCAATCCGGAATTGACCACTGCAATCCCCAACCCCAGCCGGGTGGCGACGTCGGCGGCCGTGAAGGGTCCGTGGGTGCGGGCGTAGCGGCCCAGCAAATCCCCGAGGGGATCGCCCACGGGTTCCAAAAAGGCCAGTGGCACGCCCATGGGCAGGGGAATGCCCAGGGCGTCACGCAGGCGGGCGGAATCCTCAATGGCCGCAAAGCGTGCTTCGCCGCCCATGTTGACCTGCAGGGCCCGGTTGGCTGCCACGAGTTCGTTCACATGCGAAGCGGACCGGGCCGCGTGCGCGGCGGCGTCCGTTTCCGGTTCGGCGGGAAGCAGACGCTCCGACACTTCCGCCACGGTCAACGGGCCCAGCAGGCGCAGGAGATCGGCCACCCCCTCCAGGCCGCGGGCGCGGCGGTCGCTGTCTGCGCCGGTGCCCGGCAGCCGCTGGAGCTGGGCTTCGGTGGCGGCAATGACCGCCGGATCCAACAACTCACGCAGCTCGGCCCGGCCCAGCAGCTCATCCAGCAGTGCCGGGTCCAGGGAGAGCGCCGCGGCGCGGCGTTCGGCCAGGGGGGAATCGCCCTCGTACAAAAACGAGGCCACGTAGCCAAAGAGCAGGGAGCGGGAGAACGGGGAGGGCTCGCTCGTGGTGGTTTCCACAATGCGCAGCTCGCGGCGCTCAATGGCGCCGGCAATGTTTTTCAATGCCGGCAGATCGTACACGTCCTGCAGGCACTCGCGCACGGTTTCCAGCACGATCGGGAACTGCGGGTACTTGCGGGCCACATCCAGAAGCTGGGCCGAACGCTGGCGCTGCTGCCACAGGGGCGAGCGTTTGCCCGGGTTTTGCCGTGGCAGCAGCAGGGCGCGGGCCGCGCATTCGCGGAAACGGCTGGCAAAAAGGGCGGACCCGCCCACCTCCGCGGTGACAATGCCGTCCAGTTCCTCCGGGTCAAACAGGAACAAATCGGCGCCGGGAGGCTCGTCATCCATCAGCGGCACCCGCAGCACAATGCCGTCGTCGGAGGCCATGGCCGAGCCGTCCAGGCCGTAACGCTCATGCACACGCGCCGCCACGGCCAGGGCCCAGGGTGCATGCACCGGCATGCCGAAGGGGCTGTGCAGCACCACACGCCAATCGCCGAGTTCGTCGTGGAAGCGCTCCACCATCAGTGTCCTGTCATCGGGAACCTGGGTGGTGGCAGCCTTTTGCTCGTCGAGGTAGCTGAGCAGGTTGTTCGCAGCCCACTCGTCCAGACCGGTGGCAGTGCAGCGCTCCAGGGCCTTTTTGCGCGGGGCGGCGCTGATTTCCCGGATGAAGGCGCCCAGGGCGCGGCCCAGCTCCACGGGCCTGCCCAGGGAATCACCCTTCCAGAACGGCAGCTTCCCGGGCTGTCCGAAGGCGGGGGAGACCAGCACCCGGTCAAAGGTGATGTCCTCAATTTTCCAGCTGGTGGCACCAAGGGCAAAAATGTCGCCCACACGGGATTCGTAGACCATTTCCTCGTCAAGTTCGCCCACGCGGCGCCCGCCCTTGTTGGCCGCGCCAGGTGCACCAGGCTCCTCGGAGCCAATGATGAATACACCAAAGAGTCCGCGGTCGGGAATGGTGCCGCCGGAGGTGACGGCAAGGCGCTGGGCTCCGGGGCGGCCGGTGATGGTGCCGGCGGTGCGGTCCCAGACAATCCGGGGGCGCAGTTCGGCAAACTCGTCAGAGGGGTACCTGCCGGCCAGCAAATCCAAGGTGGCCTCGAATGCCGAACGGGGCAAGGCCAAAAACGGTGCGCTGCGGCGCACGGTGTCAAACCAGTCATCGACGTCCAAAGCCTCCAGTGCCGTGGCTGCCACTGTCTGCTGGGCCAGGATGTCCAGCGGATTGGCGGGAATGGACAATGGCTCAATGTGCCCGGCCAGCATCCGCTCCACCGTGACGGCCGAATGCAGCAAATCCGCCCGGTGCTTGGGGAACAGCAGGCCCTCGGAAATCTCGCCCACCTGGTGCCCGGCGCGGCCAACACGTTGCAGGCCGCTGGCCACCGAGGGCGGAGACTCCACTTGGATCACCAAATCCACCGCCCCCATGTCAATGCCCAGTTCCAGGCTCGAGGTGGCCACCACGGCGCGCAGCCGCCCGGACTTCAAGTCATCCTCAATCAAGGCGCGTTGATCCTTGGACACGGAGCCGTGGTGGGCCTTGGCCAAAACATTGGGTGCGCCGGCCACGGCCCCGGCCTGTGCCATCATTTCCGCCGGCAGCTTGGCCGGCACCGCGGGGGCCCGCCACGGCACGGAGGCGGGTCCGGCGTCGGACGGCCCCGGCCCGGACCCGGATGCGGGCTCCGGGGCGGCAGCCATGGCGGCAAGCTCCAGGCGCTCCACGTAAATTTCATTCAACCGGCCTGTGAGCCGTTCGGCCAGGCGCCGGGAATTGGCAAAGATGATCGTGGATTTTTTAGCCAGGACCGCATCGACGATTTTTTCCTCCACATGCGGCCAAATGGAGGCGTTGGGCTGCAGGCCGGAGGCCGGACCCGCGTCATGCGCCGAGGCGAGGGCAGGGAGTTCCGTCATGTCCGCCACCGGGACCGTCACGGCAAGGTTCCAGGTCTTGGTGCTGGTGGGCGCCACGATGGCCACGGGCGCGTCGCCGCCCAAAAAGCGGGCCACCGTGGAATGCGGCTCCACGGTGGCCGACAGGCCAATGCGCTGGGCCGGGGTGTCCAGGAGGGCATCAAGCCGTTCCAGGGAAACGGCAAGGTGGGCGCCGCGCTTGGTGCCGGCCACGGCGTGGACCTCGTCAATGATCACCGTCTGCACGTCGGTGAGGGTCTCGCGCGCCTTGGAGGTCAGCATCAAAAACAGGGACTCGGGGGTGGTGATCAAGATGTCGGGGGGTTGGGTCAGCAGGCGCCTGCGTTCTGCGGTGGGGGTGTCGCCGGAGCGCACACCCACACTGACATGCGGGGCCTCCACGCCCAGGCGCGCCGCCGTTTGGGTGATGCCGATCAGGGGTGCCCGGAGGTTGCGCTCCACATCCACGCCCAGGGCCTTCAAAGGGGAAATATACAGCACGCGGGTTTTGGGTTTTGTGCCGCCGGGGGTTGTTTCGGACGCTTTGGCAATGAGTCCGTCAAGGGACCACAAAAAGGCCGCGAGCGTCTTTCCGGAGCCGGTGGGGGCCACCACCAACGAGTGCGCGCCGTCGGCAATGGCTTCCCACGCTCCGGTCTGGGCTGGCGTGGGCGTCCCAAAGGCACCTAAAAACCATTCGCGGGTGGGCGCTGCGAACTGGTTCATGGTGGACTTTTTAGCACTGCTCGCCTTGGTTCCTTGCACGGCTCCATCATGCCGCATGGGACTGACATTTGGGCAGCTGTCCACGAGTGTCCGCGGCTAGCGGTAATCTAATTCCTAGGAGCGGCAAGGTATGCCGGGGCCGGTCCGGCGTTAAGTGCATGCCCGGGGGGTCAAGCTACTTATTGGGACGGTTTGGAGGCAGGCGCAGTGCAGACACGGCACGTTGGCAACAACTGGGTTCCCTTCCTCGGATTGTCATTGATGTTTCTGCTTGGCGCGGCCATCAGCATGGTGACCGCACGTGGCAATGGCGCCAATGCGGCGTTCTTCGTTGCCGCCTCCCTGGTGGTGGGCGCGCTGAGCCTTGCCTGGTTGTGGAAGAACCCGTCGTGGTGGCTTGCCCCACGCAACCATTACCTTTACCTGGCCGGTGGCACCGTGGCGGCCCTGCTGTTGAGCGCTTTGCTGCCCTTTTTAAACGGTGCCGGTCCGTGGCTTGTGCTGGGGATCGGCCTCATGGTCTACGGCCGCTTTGAACAGCTTCGCCTGCTTATTACAGTGGGCGGTGCCATGACTTTGACCGGCTTTCTGGCAGCCGTGATCCATGCTGACGTGTGGGGCGGGGCCTTGCACCTGCTGACCGCCGGCATTGTGGCCTTCGCCGCCAACCGCCTGCATGTGCTGCGCCATGGCCGACGCCGGGAAACCCTGGACAGCGACCCCGGCTTCATTGGCTCCTTTGAAGAGTTTGACCCCAATGAGGCCCTGCGCCCCTAGCGGCTTGGATCCCGTGGTGTTGCCGCCTAGGGCTGGAATGCGCCAATGGTCAACAAGTTAATGCCGGCATTGCTGCAAGCCGAAAGCGGGTGGGGGATTTCCAGGCTGTCTGTGGCGCTGGGCGGATAAACCAGGATGGACTGCGCCTGAACGTGCTGGCAGTTTTGGTAGTTGCCGGCCTGCGTGTAGTGCAGCCGGGCCCCGGCGGCGCTTCCGGGCGTGAGCGTGATGGGCCCGTTCGACGGCGCCTGCGCATCACGCACTGCCGGCTCGCCAATGGGTGTGGTGGTCCCCGCCATGATCATGGACACCCCCGGGTAGCCGTCCAGGATGCAGGCAGCCGTGGAGGTGTTGGTGAGAACAAGTTTCAAGTACACCTGCCCGGCCGCGCCCTCCCCGTCCCCCAGGGAGCCGGTCAGCGCTGCGGCCGTGCACAGGGGCGCGGGGGCCGCCGGCGCGCTGCCCGTTGCCGATGGTGGGGCGGCAGTGGGAGCGGCCACCGGGGGCGTGGTGGCCGGCGGGCTGGACGGGACCGGCTCTGCCGTGGCCTCAGGCGTGGCCACGGCTGAGCCGGCGGCGGACGGGGAAGTGCCCGGGGTGTCAGCGCCTTGCTGTCCGCCACAGGCGGTCAGGGACGCACCCAGACCCAGCACCGCCGCCAGTGCCAAAGCCCTGGTGAGGCGAAAGGGGGAAGCGCTGCGTCGCTGGGCTGTAGTCATGATTCCACCTTTACGCCCCGGGGCACGCGAGTCAACTCACCCAACGCCCCAAGGTGCCGGCCCTGGGGCGTCAACGTGCATGGTTACGCCTTGCGTCCGGTGCGCCAGAACGCCAGGGCACCCAAAACCAGTCCCAGCAGGCCGGCACCCAGGCCTACCCAGGAAGGCCAGACAGGGGCGCCGCCCGTTGCCTCCGCGGCCTGGACCCCGGCAGCGTCTGCGCCATGGCCGCCATCCGCACCTTGGCCGCCATGGCCGTCTCCGGCCACGGCGGCCGTGATGGTCAGCTCCGGCGCCGGGGCATCCACTGAATCATGGTCGGCGCCCTCGGCCGGAATCTGGCTCCAATCGGTCTGCCCGGTCTCGCAACTCTGCAGGGTGGGGAAATACAGGGTGGTTCCCTCGGCGTCGGGCAGCTGCAGGGAAAGCACAAAGGCCTCACGCAGGCCATCCGCCAGCGGTGTTTTGGCCGTGTAGGTGATGGACTTGGTGCGCTCGCTGACCTTGCTGCCATTGGCCAAGGTGGCGGGCGTGTCCAGCTTTTCCTTGGTCTTGCTGACCGTCCAGTTGGGGTTGACGGTGGGGGTGGCGTCCATCAACTCCGCAGGCAAGGTGATGGTCATGGCGGTGGTGGCGGAACCGTCGCAGCCGTGGCCGGTGGCGAAGGTGACCAGGGAGTACGAAGCGGCGGCCGTCTCGGTGGGCGTGGCGGTGACGTGGGCGGAGGCGCTGCCCAGACCCAGCAGCATGAGGCCGGCGGTGGCGCCGACGGCGAGGGTGGAGGTGGTGGAAAAACGCATGGTAAAACCTTTCGAAACGGAAATCACTGCAGGGAAAACGCACCCTGCGGGATGTTCGAAGGGTGCTATGTCAAAAGAAGGCGCGGCACTGGAGGCCCGCGCCGCGTGTCCGGGGGCGCATTGCGCCAGGGGAGGCGCGGCAGGGGGATCGGGGTCGGCGTCGAGCCCGGGCCTTGTGGGGGCAGGACCCGGACCACCGCGGCACTTCTGCACAGTGGACGCAGCCAGCCGGCAAGGCCCCAAAGGGCCTGCTCGCCGCTGGCAAGAAGCACAGCGCTCAGCAGGCTGGCCAGCAGGTGGGCCGCGGCCATGGTGGCGGACATGGCGCCATGGCCGCCGGCTTCACCGGCATGGACGGACAGCGGCGCGGCCTGGGCCAGCAGTGATGCCAGGTGGGCGTCGCCATGGGCGGCGTGGCCCACGAGGTGGCTGGCCCCGAGCGCAGCAGCGGCGGGAACCTCGTGGGAGAGGAAAGCGAAGGCGTGGTGCAGCACCACTTGGCTGGCGGCGAGCAGAGCCGTCATGACGGGCAGGGAAAGCCGGAACTTGGTGACAAAGCTGGCCATCAGGATATGCAGGGCCAGGATGGCCGTCATGATGGGTGCCGCCGGCAGGGACCCGCCGGCCATGAGGTGCGCGCCCGCAGCCAAGCCCAGAAAGCTGGCGCCCACCACCGAGGCGCGGAGCAGCCTAAAAGGTGCCTGCTGCACTGGTGCTCCCTCCCAAAGACTCTCCTACCCTGCCTTCGAGTTTAGGCGGAAAACACCCAATTGCTTATTTGCCGCCCGGCTGCCGCGGCGGGTGCTTCGGTGTTGGCGGAATTGCTGGCAGGCGCACAGTGAAAATTGTGCTGCCCGGAACGCTGGACACGTTCACGGTGCCGTGGTGGGCGTGCACAATCCCCTGCACAATGCTCAAACCAAGGCCAGTGCTGCCGGTGCCCCCGGTGCGGGACTCATCTGCCCGCGAAAACCTGTCAAAGACCGCATCCAAAAACCCGGGATCAATGCCGGGGCCGTTGTCGCCAACTGCCAGGACCGCCTCGCCACGGTCCAGGGCCAGGGAGGCGTGCACCACCGTGCCGGCGGGGGTGTGTTTGGCGGCGTTGGACAACAGGTTCAGCACCACTTGGCGCATGGCATCTGCATCGCATGACACTTCCACGGGCTGCTCCGGGACGGCGAAGGTCCATTGGTGGTCGGGGGAAGCCACCTGCATGTCAGTGACTGATTCCATCAGCAACGGGCTCAAGTTCACTGTGCCTGGTTCCACCACGGCGGCACGGGCCTCATCAAGGCGGGCCAGCGTCAGCAGATCCTCCACCAGCTTGGTCATGCGCACCGACTGCTCCTGCACCCGGTCCAACGCCGTCTGCCCGTCCGGGCTCAGCGGTTCGGTCATGGAGAGCAGCTCGGCGTAACCACGGATGGCCGTCAACGGGGTGCGCAGTTCATGGCTGGCGTCGGCCACAAAGGTACGCAGCTTGCTTTCGCTGCGGTGCCTGGCGAGCAGCGCGTTGGAGACATTGTCCAACATGGCATTGAAGGCGTTGCCCACATTTCCCACCTCCGTGCCGGGGCGGGCCGCGCTGTCCGGGACGCGGGTGCGCAACGCCACCTCGCCGGCGTCGAGCCTGAGTGTGGACACCCGGGTGGCGGTGTCTGAAAGCTGGACCAGTGGGCGCATGTTGCGGCGGATCAGGGCTGTCCCGGCCCAGCCCAAGGCCAGAAGCCCGGCCAGGGAGACCAGCACAATGGAGACGACCAGGGTCGAAAGGGTCTGTTCGGTGGCGGCGAGCGGCAGGCCGGTGATGAGGGTGTCGCCATTGGGTGCGGAGCTGGCCGCCAGGCGGTAATCCCCCAGGGAGAGGGCCCTGTTGCCGAGGGTGCCGTCGGTGGGGAGCTGGGCAAGGACGTCGGCGTCGGCCAAGGTGAGCTGCTGCCGGGTGCCGTCGCTGGAGAGGATGCCAGCGTAATGGACCACATCGTTGCTGAGCACAGCGCTCAGCTGGCCGGCGCTGGTGGCGCGGGCATTGAGGGGATCCGGGCCACGTGCTGCGGTGCCTGCGCTTTGGTAGAAAGTGGCGGTGCGCAGGGCGGCCTGCTGAAGTTCGGAGTCGAGCTGGTTATTGACCGTCAGGCTCAAGGTGGTGTAACTGACCAGGCCCACCAAAATGCAGATGACAGTGAGCAATGCCAGCATGACGGCCACCAGGCGGGAGCTGAGCTGCCAGGTGCCCGGGTGCAGCAGTTTTTCCAGGCGCCGGGCGGTGCGGGGTGCGTTCACGGGCCCGGCTTGATGACGTAGCCGGAACCGCGCACAGTGTGGATCATGGCTTCGTGGCCGGCGTCGACCTTTTTGCGCAGGTAGGAAATGTACAACTCCACAATGTTGCTTTGGCCGCCAAAATCGTAATTCCACACCCGGTCAAGGATGCGGGACTTGCTCAGTACATGGCGCGGGTTTTCCATAAGGAACTTCAGCAGTTCAAACTCGGTGCTGGTGAGGCTGATGTCGGCGCCGGCGCGCTGGACGGTTTTCGTGTCCTTGTTCAAGGTCAGGTCCCCCACGGTGAGCAGCGCGAACTGTGGTGCGGTGATGCCGGCGCGCTGGACAATCCGGTGCAGGCGCAGCAGGACCTCCTTCATGCTGAAGGGTTTGCTGACGTAATCATCACCGCCGGCCTGCAGGCCCAGAACCTTGTCTGAGACGGCGTCCTTGGCCGTGAGGAACAACGCCGGGACATCGGGGTGGATGGTGCGGATGCGTTGGAGCAGTTCCACGCCGTCCATGCCGGGCATCATGACATCGAGCACCAGCACGTCCGGGGTGAAGCCGCGGACGGCTTTGAGGGCCTGAAATCCGTCATGGGCCGTGGTGACATCCCAGCCGGTCATTTCCAGACCGCGGCGCATGAGGTCGGCCAGTTCCGGCTCGTCATCGACCACAAGCGCCCGGATGGGGCTGCCATCGGCGCGGGTGAGCTTGGGCAAAGCTGCTGGTGCCGGGCGTGGATGTTCCATGCCTTCCATTGTCCGCCACCGGTCACATAAATAACTGATGGCTTCCTGTGTGCTTGCTGTGGACTGCTGGGCCCTTTTGCCGCGGCCGGCCATTAAATTGATGGCATGGGAAAATTCCGGGGGGACAACTTTACTGCTGCTTGCGGCGCTGTCTTTGGGCGGGTGCAGCGGAGCGACTGTCGCCGAACCGCCCAGCACCCCACCCGCCGGGGGGACGACGCCGGCTGCCACGTCTGCGCCCGCTGCGCCGCACCCCTGAGTCCGGCAGTCCGCGGGGCAAAACAAAACCCCCACCTCCCTTGTAAACAAAGGGAAGCAGGGGCCTTGCAACTTGGCGGTGACGGTGGGATTTGAACCCACGTCAGGCTCTCACCTGAACAACATTTCGAGTGTTGCACCTTCGGCCGCTCGGACACGTCACCAACGGCTCAACCTTACCGGCTCAAAGCGCTACAACAAAAATGGCCGGTGGAGGGTCCGCGCGGAGGGTCCGGAAGCCTATTGGCGGTGCTTGCCGAAAAAATCCTTCAGCAGCGCAGCGCATTCATCTTCACGGACACCGGGGAACACTTCCACCCAGTGGTTGAGGCGGCGTTCGCGCAGGATGTCGAAGACGGATCCAGCCGCACCGGCCTTCTCATCCCAGGCGCCAAAGACGACGCGCGGGATCCTCGCCAGCACAATGGCCCCGGCACACATGGCGCAGGGTTCCAGTGTCACCACCAGGGTGCAGTCGGCGAGGCGCCAGGCACCGCGTTTGGCGGCGGCCGCACGGATGGCCACCACCTCGGCGTGCGCCGTGGGATCACCATGGGCTTCGCGTTCGTTTCGCCCCAAACCCAGCACGCCGCCGTCGGGACCCAGGACCACCGCACCAATGGGAACGTCGGCAGTGTCCAGCGCCTGCCGGGCTTGGGCCAGTGCCAAAGCCATCCATTGGGCGTGCAGTGCCGTGGTGGTGGTCTCGATTAGGGAAAAGTCCGGCGAATTGGGCACGGCTCAATGGTAACTTTTATTCATGCGCGTATTCGTTGCGGATCATCCGCTTATTGCCCACAAGTTGACTGTTCTTCGGGACAAAACCACCCCGTCTCCGGTATTCCGGCAGCTCACGGAAGAACTGGTCACCCTGCTGGCCTATGAGGCGACGCGTGAAGTGCGTGTTGAGCCCGTTAATATTGAAACGCCCGTGACGGCAGCCATTGGCACCGGGCTGGTCAAACCGACCCCTTTGGTGGTGCCGATCCTGCGCGCGGGCCTGGGCATGCTGGAGGGCATGACCCGGCTGCTGCCCACCGCTGAAGTTGGCTTTTTAGGGATGGCCCGAAACGAGGAAACCCTTGAGGCCATCACCTATGCCGAGCGGCTGCCGGAGGACTTGACCGGGCGTCAGGTCTACGTTTTGGATCCCATGCTGGCCACCGGCGGAACGCTGGTGGAGGCCTTTAACTTCCTTTTCGCCCGCGGTGCCGCGGACATCACCTGCATTTGCCTTCTGGCGGCTCCGGAAGGTCTGGCCAAGCTGGAGCAAGTGCATGGGAACCGTGACAACGTGCATGTGGTGCTGGCCTCCATTGACGAAGGCCTGGATGAAAATTCCTACATTGTGCCCGGTTTGGGCGACGCCGGCGACCGCCTGTACGGGGTCGTGGACTAAAGCCGGCCGTTAGTACCAGCCAACCGATTCCGAGTGTCCCCAGGCGCCGCACGGGGAGCCGTAGCGTTCGGCAATGTAGCCCAGACCCCAGCGGATCTGGGTTTCATAATTGGTGGCCCAGTCGCTGCCCGTGCTGGCCATTTTTTCAGCCGGCAGTGACTGGGCAATGCCGTAGGCGCCGCTGGAAGCGTTCTCCGCAGCGGTCAGCCACTCCGATTCCCGCTGCCAGAGCAGTGACAGGCACTGCATTTGATCGGCGCCCCAGCCAAAGGACGGCAGTTCGCTTGCGGCAAATGCCTTCGCTGCGGCCGGGTCGTTGACGGCGGTGACGGAGCCGGCCTTGGCTGCCAGCGGGGCAGCTTCGGAGGAGGCGGACACGCTGGAGCTGACATTTGGCTGCGCAAAGTCAATGGCGGCATTGCTGGGAACAGACACCGGTTCCGACGCCTGGACTTCTGATGCCAGGGCGGGAACTGCGGCCGAATGGTTGGCATCGCTGCCCACGTGCTGGGCGACACCGCCGGCGGCCATCAACGTGCCCGCAACGGCCACTGCAGCCACACCCTTTGCTGTCATGGCGGCGCCGGGGGCCTTGGCCGCTGGCGCCCTGTGGGCGGGGGTGCGGGCCGGGGCCTGGCCAACAGGCCTTGATTCCCGCGTCTTTTCAGCACGGCGTCGGCCGTGGTGACGTGCTTGAGTCATGGATCAGCCTCTCTGGGCGTGCAAAGGGTGCGTGCAAAGGGTGCCGGGTGAATGGCGGCGGGCGTCTGGCCATGGCCCGGCAGGTGGGCGGGGCCGCGGCGTCGTAATTCAAACCATGGCAGCCGGTGGCCCGGTGCCGGGGGCGCCAATGACAGGGTAGTCCATGAATTACCGGAATGTCACATATTGATAACGCCCGGCCGCACCGCAGGAGTGACGCAGCCAATATTTACTTAGCAATGCTAAAGAATTACGATGGAACGGCAGGAACCCCACAACCATCCGCGACAGACAGTGAGCTGCATTGAGAGACGAGTCCGCACCGCACCGTGCTGTGGCCCCGGGCAAGGGGGCTGGGCCTGTTTCTGCGGTCGGCGTTGGCCCGCTTGCGGCCGAACTGCGGGTGGCTGTCATGCGCACCTCGCGCAAGTTGCGGGCGGAAGCGGCCAGCCATGAAGTCAGTCCCGGCCAGTATTCGGTGCTGGCCGCGGTCGCGGTCGAGCCGCATACGGTGGGCCAATTGGCTGCGAAGGAACAAATTCAAGCCCCATCCATGACCAGGATCATCAACGCCCTGGCCGCTGCCCAACTGGTAGACCGTACTGAAAATCCGCTGGACAAGCGCCAGATCCTGGTTTCCATAACGGCCGCAGGCGCCGACGCCCTGGCCCGGGCCCGCAATAAACGCACCGCATGGTTGGCCCAGCGGGTGCAGGCCCTGACAGCTGAACAGCGGGCCACCCTGCACCAGGCTGCTTTGATTTTGCAGGAGATGAGCGCTTAGATGAGTGACGGTTCCATGTTCCGGGCTTTGCGGGTGTTCAACTACCGGCTGTGGGTGTCAGGGGCCCTGATTTCCAACATAGGCACCTGGATGCAGCGGGTGGCTCAGGACTGGCTGGTTTTGACCGTGCTGACCAACAATTCCGGCACTGCCGCCGGCATCACCACGGGTCTGCAGTTTCTGCCCATCATCTTCCTGGGACCCTATGCCGGTCTGCTGGGGGACCGCGTCAACAAGCGCAAACTCCTGCTTGTGACCCAGACGGCCATGGGATTTTGCGCGCTTTTGCTGGGTCTGCTGGTGGTGGGCAATGCGGCACAACTATGGCAGGTCTACGTCCTGGCCCTGGGGCTGGGGATAGCCAGCGCCTTTGACGCCCCGTCCCGCCAGGCCTTTGTTTCCGAGGTGGTCAGCAAGGAGGATGTGCCCAATGCGGTGGCGTTGAACAGCGCCTCCTTTAATTTGGCGCGGTTGGCCGGCCCCGGCGTGGCCGGCCTGGTCATTGCCCTGGTGGGCACCGGCCCCGCCTTTCTCATCAATGCAGCCAGCTTTGCCGCCGTCATCTTTTCGCTGTGGCGCATGCGCGTGCACGAGCTGATGCCCGCAGTGCGTGTTCCGCGGGCCAAGGGCCAGATCCGTGAAGGGTTCCGATACATTCGACATCGGCCGGAGCTGCTCATGATCATGGTGTTGGTGTTTTTGGTGGGCACCTTTGGGCTGAACTTTCAAATCACCAATGCGCTGATGGCCACCACGGTGTTCAATGTTGGCCCAGGGGAGTACGGGGTGCTGGGCTCGGTCATGGCCATCGGCACCCTGGCGGCAGCCCTGTTGGCGGCCCGGCGCAAAAACATGCGCATGGTCTACATTGTGGGCGGTGCCATGACCTTCGGTGCCACCGTGGCCATTGCCGCCGTCATGCCCAGTTACTTTTGGTACGCGGTGGCGCTGGTCCCGGTGGGTCTGGCGTCCTTGACGTTCATGAATGCCTGCAACACCACCGTGCAGTTGACCACCGATGCCAATATGCGGGGCCGGGTGCTGGCCGTCTACATGGTGGTCCTGCAGGGCGGCACCCCCATTGGGGCTCCGCTGGTGGGTTGGATCGCCACTGAGTTCGGTGCCCGCTGGTCCCTGGGCCTCGGTGCCGTGGTGGCAGTGCTCAGTGGGCTGATTGCAGCCATTGTGCTGAATCAGAGAAAAAAGCGGCCGCTTTCACCGCAGGTACCCCAGCAGTAAACAAGCGTTGACCTACCGGCAATAACTGGGTAAACACTGGGAATTCCAGGAATCTTGCCGGGACCCCAAACCCCCGCCCAATGCCCGGATGAACCAAATGAAGCAAACCAGACATTGAGGCGAATAAATGAGCGCGGAAATGGTAAATCCCCTAAAATAATTCCGAAATGGCGCAAACGACGCGTAACAATGCGCTTAATATTACGCTGTTGGCTTCATCACAAAGCGGCGCAAAATCTCATATGGTGGACACCTGGCCGCTATGTTACTTGCACGTTTGCTTTATTACGTAGCACACTGTGACTTGTGACCTTCCACTCAGAACGTACTGCAAGCGCAACAGCTCTGCACCCCGGCGTGCATAGGCGCTTTTGCTGTAGTTACCGAATGCCGGGCTAGTTCTCAGCTTTTTGCAGATGCAGGCCCAAGCAGTCGGGAAATCAGTGAACGCGTAAGCGCCGTGGTACACGGCCATACATTTAGGTAGTTTCAATGTCAGTAGCATCCGGGTATGTCCACATCTCTGTTCGAAATGCCGCCAAAGTGGTGGCACGCAACTCCAGCCTGGCCAACGCCGGGCGGACCGAACTCCCTGGTTACACCACCAGCCACCGTACCGACGCCGGAGCCCGCCTGCGGGCCGTTCCGGCCGCCGAAACAACTCCCATGACCGCTCCCACCCCAGTCATTGCCGGCGGGGATGCACTGCGCGGCGTCGCCACGGACAATGTGGCCCGCGGATTTGTCCTCTACGTGGGCGTTGACGAAGACACCGCCGCAGCGGCGGGAACCTCCCTGGCCAAGCTGGCCCAGGACATTCGCGCCTACGCCCAGCTGCTGGTGCCGCAGGCGCAGAGCTATGCAGCGGTGGCCATTGCGCCTTCGGATGCGGTTGGCACCGCCCTCGACGTGGTCCGTTCCACCTTCGGAGACCCCACGGTGGCTTCACGCCCGCGGCAGGAAGCGGTGCGGATGCCCGTTGCCGAACAGCGTCCCACGGGTGTGCTGATTGACCTGGCACGGCGCGAGGTGCACCTGGACGGCGACACCCTCAATTTGACGTTCAAGGAATTTGAACTGTTGAACTACCTGGTGGAAAACGGCACCCGCACCGTGGGACGCGATGAACTCCTGGAAGGCCTCTGGAGCAACGCCGATGAGATCCCCAATGAGCGCACCATCGACGTCCACATCCGTCGGCTGCGTTCGAAGCTGGGCCGGCTGGCGAACACCGTGCGCACCGTCCGTGGCGAGGGCTACCGCTTTTACGAACACCCCGAAGTGGTTGTTTGGGCCGCGCCGGAATACTCCATCTAGCACTTTTCACCATGTTCGACGGCGTCTGCCCCACCCACGTGGGGCAGGCGCCGTCGTTGCTTTGCAGCTGTCACTAAACTGGGGGAATGAGTGAACACCACATAAAGCGGCTGGTCCTGATGCGCCACGCCAAGGCCGCGTTCCCCCTGGGCGTGGAAGACCACGACAGGCCGTTGGCCCAACGCGGCCACAATGAGGCGCCGCTGGCCGGGAAGTGGCTCATGGACAACGCGGTGGTGCCGGACTTTATCCTGTGCTCCTCGGCCCTGCGCACCCGGCAGACGTGCACCTGGGTGTGCCAGCAATTGGGGGACAAGGCGCCCACGCCCAAGCTGGAGTCGGGGCTGTATGCCGCCGGCGCAAGCGCCATGCTTGCTGTCATCAACCATGTGCCGGAGACGGTGAACACCCTGTTGCTCATCAGCCACATGCCGGGGATCCAGGAGCTGGCGCTGCGCCTGGCCGCCCGTGACTCGGACCAGCATGCCTATATGGATCTGGCTTCAGGATTTTCCACCAGCGCCTTTGCCGTACTCGAACATGACGGGGCGTGGGCCACCCTGGACGGGCAGGATGCGGTGTTGAAAGACTTTGTGGTGCCACGGCCCTGAACTCCTCAGGTGGCGGCCGCATGAACGGCCGCCGCCAAGGGGCCTGAAGCCGGCCTAGACTTCGATTTCCGGCATGAGCGCCTTCAGCGTCCAGGTCTTTTTCCTGGCAACTGCCGCCCAGGCCAGCAGCAGGCCCAGCACAATATAGCCCAGCATGCCCCACACCACCGGTACCAAGGGGGCAAGCTCGGCCCCGTAGATCAGGTGCCGCATGCCTTCCACCACGTGTCCCATGGGCAGGATCTGGTGCATGATGTGCAGCGGTTCCGGGGTGGTCTGCCAGGGGAATGTTCCACCTGAGGACACCAGCTGGAGCACCAGCAAAATGAGCACCACGAACTTTCCCGGAGTGCCCAGCAACGCCACCAGACCCTGGATCAACGCGCTGAAGGCCAGGGAGGCCAGGAACAGCAGGCCCAGCGTGAGCCAGGGATGGCTGGGTTCCAAGCCGAGCCCAAAATGCACCACGGAATACAGCAACAGGGCCTGAACGACGGAGACGGTGGCCACCGGAATCCAACCGCCCAGGGCAATCTTCCAGGAAGGGGCATTGGATGCCAAGGCCCGCACCGTCAGCGGCCGCATGGCCTGCATGAGCATGAACGCGCCAATCCACAGGGCCAGCACCAAAAAGAAGGGGGCGAGGCCTGCGCCGTAATTGCCCGCCTGTGCCTGCGAAACTGAATCGACGCGGATCGGATCGGCAATCACGCCCGCCGCGTTTTGCTTGTCCTTGTCATTGGGGTCCGGAACCGAGCCGGCTCCGCTGCGCAGCTGTTCGGAGAGTTCACCGGCACCAGTTGACAATTTGCCCGTGCCCGCACTTAAATCGGCCGCGCCGGTGTCAAGCTTCGTGGCCCCGGCGGCCAGTTGGTTCGCACCGTCGAGCGCGGAATTCTGACCATCGGCCAGGGTGGCAGCACCCGTTGACAGTTCCGCGGCGCCGGTGTGCGCCTGGACAATGGCCGAGCCCAGTGCAGGAGTTGCCTGCGCAAGTTTTGCGGCGCCGCTGGACACAGCAGCGGACCCGGAAGCCAGCTTTTGAATATCCGCGGCATCGGCGGCCAGCTGGTTCTTCAACTCGGCAACTGCCGGGCTGGTCACGGCCGTTGCCAAGGAGGCGCGGATTTGATCAACCTGGTCTTTGCTGAGAATTCCGTCGGCCGCCAGCTGGTCAAGACGCCCGCTGATGGCGTCGGCGGCTGCACTGTCGAGCTTGTCGGCGGTGCCTATGGCTCCTTGGACCTTGGTGTTCAAGGTGGCATTGCCGGCTGCCACGGCCGCGGCGCCATCAGCCAGGGACTTGCTGTCCGCTGGAAGCGTGGCCGTTTGCGTCTCCAACTGGCCCAAACCCTTCTCCAGCGCGGCCGCACCGGCTTGGAGCTGCCTGGTGCCCGTCAAAAGTTGGGTCTGGCCCGCGGTCAGATCGGTGGCGCCGGTGAGCAGTTCGCCGGTTCCGGCTTTCAGGGAACCGGCCCCCTTGTCCACTTCCACGGCACCGTCGCTGAGCTTCTGGGCGCCGTCGGCGGCCTTGACCAGCTGGGCATGGATGGTGCCATAGCCGGTCAAGAGCGAGTTGGCGGTCCGTTCGCCCACCTGCTGCGACACCGACTCATGGACCTGGGTGGCCACCTTGTCCACAATGGAGGTCAACAAATAGTTGTTGGCATCATTGGTGGTCACGCTCATGATGGCCTGCGTGGCCGAATCAAAATTTTCCGGAGAGGCCAGATTGGCTGAAAAGTCCTGGGGGATGACCAGCGCGAAGGCAAAGTCACCATTTTTGACGCCCTCGTTGGCTTCCTCTTCGCTGTCAACGCGCTGCCAGTCGAACTTGTGCCCGTCCACCAGGGTGTCGGCCACATCAGTGCCCACCTGCAGCGTGGTGCCGTCCTTGGTCACGGCTCCGGCATCGTTGACCACCACCGCCGCTTCCAACTGGTCCAGGTTGCCATAGGGATCCCAGTTGGCATACAGATACACGGCTCCGTACAGCAAAGGCACCATGACCATCGCCACAATGGTGAGCTTTGGCAGAATGCCGCCCGTCATACGTTTGAGCTCGGACAGGGCGAGCCGGAAAACTGTCATTGGATTTCCTTGGAGTTGGTCTGGGTCACTGCAATTTCCGCTGGGGCTGTGGGCCCGGGAGGGGGCGCTTCGGCGCTTTCCTCGACCTCCGTGTCCACGGCGGGCGCCTCGACGGCGGTCGGAACCTCTTCGACGCCGGCCGGAACCTCTTCGGCGGGCGCCTCGACGGCGGCCGGCTCCGGAGCCTCTTCCACCGCGGGCAAGGCCTCCGTGGCGGGCTGTTCGACGCCGGCGGGGGCCTCGGCAGGCTGTTCGACGCCGGCCGGAACCGCTTCGGGGGCGGGTTCTTCGGCGGCGGGGGTGCCCATGTCATTTCCCAAAAAGCTGGTGGTGCCGTCCCAATCCGGGGGGAGCTGCCCCACCAGAGCAATGACCAGGATTGTCCGTGGCGGGTTTCCGGAGAGCGGCTCCACCCCAAGTTCTCCGGCCGCCGCCTGTTGCAGCAGTGGCAGCCACGCCGCGGGATTGGACGTGTGCCTGTCCGGTGAATCGACCACCAGAAGCTCAACGTCATGGTTGGCCAGGGCCAGTTCCAATTGCAGATGAAGCAGCCGCTGGGGCTCCAGTTCCTCCACCCATTTGTCCAGAATGTCGCGGAACCCGTTTTTAACCAACCATTCGGTGGGGCGGGTGCGGTCACGGAACTTGAACGGGACCAGGGCAAGGTCTTCGGAGGTAAGGGAGCGGACCGTGAGGTGCCGTTCCGGAGCATTGACGCCCGGGGCGTCCACCAGCGCGCTGCGGCGTCGCAGCGATGCCATGGAACCGTCGTGGCCCAAGGCCACGGATCCCGAGGAAGGCTTCATGCGGCCAGACAACGCCAAGGCCGCAGCGGTCCGGCTTTCCTGACCGTCGGCCTGTACCAGCAGGACTTCGGCGCGCCGTGATTCGAGCGTCGTGGCTGGCACCAGGGTGTGCCGTCGGCCGTCAATATGCAGCGCGTTGGTGGTGAGCATGGAGCGCTCCTTCAATTGGGGGTGAGCTGGAACAAAATATCAGATCCATCCGCCCTAGGAAGAAAAAGTTGTGGAGCATCACGTGCAACCGCTTGGGCCGCGGTGCCCGGATGCTCCACAGACGGCGCTTAGGCGTCGAGTGCGGCCTTGAACCAGCTGGTGATGGTGGACGGGTGCGTAATGGCCGTGCCAACCACCACGGCAAAGGCACCGGCGTCGAGGGCCGCACGGGCCTGGGCGGGGGAGTGGATGCGACCCTCGGCGATGAGCGGCCTGCCCAGCCCGGCGGCCACAATGTCCGCCAGCAGCTCCAGGTCCGGACCTTCGGTCTTGGGCCGCTCCCCGGTATAGCCGGCCAAGGTGGTGCCAATGAGGTCCGCGCCGGCCTCGGCAGCGGCAATGGCGTCCGCCAGGGAGCCGCAGTCGGCCATGACCAACGAGTTGGATTCGGCATGGATGCCGGCAATGGTCTGGGCCAGGGTCAACCCGTCGGGGCGGGGACGGCGGGTGCCGTCAATGGCCACAATGTCAGCACCTGCACTGGCACAGGACAGGGCGTGGTGCAGCGTGGGGGTGATGAAGACGCCGTCGTGCCCGTCCTTCCACAAACCAATGATGGGCACCTCCACTGCCGCCCGGGCAAACTGGATGTCCGCTATGCCCTGCACCCGGATGGCGGCGGCACCGCCGGTCACGGCCGAGGCGGCGATCTGGGCCATGGTCCTGGGATCGCGCATGGGCTCACCCGGGTACGCCTGGGCGGACACCACCAGCTGTCCCTGCAGGCTGTCGAGATTGGTCAATTTCAACGTCACTGTGACTCCTAATTCAAAGCAAAAAGTAAACTACGGGGCAAAAACAAGGGAAGCTGCGCCCACAATGGCGGCGGCGCTGCCCAGGGAAGCACGTGTCAGGGGCACCTGCGCCAGCGGCGCCAGCAGCTCCGCGCGCATGGCACGTTCCATGGCATCCCACCACAGCCCGCCGGCATCGGCAAGACCACCGGAAATCACCACCACCGCGGGATCCAAAATGTTCACCAAGCCACCCACGGCCTGGCCGGCTGCGGCGGCAGCGGTGGCAATGACGGAAAGCGCCAGATCGTCCCCGGCCCGGGCGGAGGCAAACACGGCCTTGGTGTCGGCCAGGGCGGTGCTGCCGCCGCCGCGCTGATAGGCCGCGTGGATGGCCGGACCGGAAGCAATGGCCTCGACGTGCCCAGCATGGCCGCAGGAACACGGCAGGGGCGCTCCCCGGTGGACGGCCAGCGGCGAGGCGAAATGCCCCACGTGTCCGCCCACAAAACGGTGGCCCAGCAACGGGTGCCCGTCCACCACAAAGCTGCCGCCAACGCCCGTGCCAAAGGCCACCATCAGGGCTGTCCCGGCACCGGCGCCGGCACCGTGCAGGGCCTCGCCGAGCGCATGGGCGTGCACATCATTGACCACCGCCGCCGGAAGTCCCAACCGTTCGGCAAGGCCCGCCGCGATCCGGGTCCCGGTCCAGCCCAGGATGGCGTCCGTGGCGGATATCACTGTGCCCTCGGCAGCGTTGATGACGCCGGCGGAGCCGACACCCACCGCCTGCACGGCGATGCCTTCGGCGGCGGCCGCGGCAATGAGGGAGCGCACCAGGGCGGCTGTGGCATCGAGGATGGCCTCGCCGCCGTCGCGGTTGCGGGTGGGGATTTGGTCCGTCACCACCACGGAACCGTCGGAAGCGACCACTCCGGCCGCCGTCTTGGTGCCGCCGAGGTCCACGCCCACTACATACCGCATAAAAAGGAGTCCTTCACAAAAATATTCATCTCAGGCAAAAATGAGTGCTCCCCCACCCTGCACCTGGGCCGGCGCCCGCGAGGGGCCGGGGGTGCATGGTGGGGGAGCAGGTGGGGACTAGATCAGGCCCGTGCGCTCAAGGATGACCTTGATGGCGGCGGTTTCGTCCTCGTCCAAAGCCAGCATGGGGGCGCTCATGACGTTGGTCTTGATGACACCCATCAACACCAGGGCGGTCTTGAAGGCGCCCAGGCCTGCGGCGTTGCCGGAGACACGGCCGGGCTTGGGGGTATAGACAATGTTGAAGACCTCGGCAATGCGGTCCTGCTCGGCGGCCACGCCGGCCCAGTCACCTGCCACGGAGAGGTCGTACATGCGGCGGTAGGCCTTGGGGTCAACGTTGCCCAGGCCCGGGACAATGCCCTGCGCGCCGCCCAGCAGGGCGCCGTCAACAACCACTTCATGGCCGGTGAAGATGTCGAAGTTCGGGATGTCCTTGGCACCAATGAGCAGCTGACGGAAGGAGACGTCGTCGCCGGAGGAGTCCTTGACGCCGGCAATGACGCCCTCGCGGCCCAGCTCAAGGAGCAGCCCGGTGGGCATCTTGAAGTGGGTGCGGACCGGAACGTCGTAGACGAACAACGGCACATCCACTGCCGAGGAGATGGTGCGGAAGTGGCGGCCGGTCTCCTCGGCATTGCTGATGGCGTAGTACTGGCTGGTGGCGACGATGGCGTCTGCACCCAGGGACACCATGCGGCGTGCCTCTTCAACAACACGGTTGGTGGTCTGCTCCACGGCACCCACCAGCAGGGGGACCTGGCCGGCATTGACGCCGGCAATGGTCTTCATGACGGTGTCGCGCTCATCATTGGTCTGGTGCGTGACCTCGCCGGAGGAGCCATTGACGAACAAGCCTGTGACGCCGCCGTCAAGCAGGTGGCGGGTGAGGTTCTCCAAGGAGGGAACATCAATGGCACCTTCGGCGGTGCGGGGGGTGCATACGGGAGGGATGACACCCTGGAAACGGGTAGCGACGGTAGTCACGGTATTACTCCAAAATATTGGTGATGTGTAAAAACTTAGATGTGAAGCAGGGACGGCGCAGCGCCCAAGAGCTTCTTGGTGTAGTCATTGCTGGGGTTGTCAAAGATCTGCTCCGCGGAGCCCTCTTCCACAATTTTTCCGTAGTACATGACTGCAATGCGGTCGGAGACGTAGCGGACCGTCTGGATGTCATGGCTGATGAAAACCATGCCCAGGTTCAGTTCCTTCTTCAAATCCGAAAGCAAATTCAGCACCTGGGCCCGGACGGAGACGTCCAATGCGCTGGTGGGTTCGTCAGCCACAATGATGTCCGGGCCCAGCGCCAGCGCACGGGCAATGGCCACACGCTGGCGTTGGCCGCCGGAAACCTGCGACGGCGTGACCTCGGCCGCCGACTGCGGCAGCCCCACCAGCGAGAGCAGCTCACGCACCTTCGCCAGGCGCGAGGCATTGTTGCCAATGCCGTGAACGGCCAGCGGATCAATCAGGATGTCCTGAATGGTCATGCGCGGGTTCAAGGCGGTGGAGGGGTCCTGGAACACCACTGACACGGCACGGCCGAACTCCCTGCGCACGGCTGCGCTGCGCTTGATGGCGGGTTTGCCGTGGAAAAGCACCTGCCCCGAGGTGGGTGTCTGCAGGCCCACCAACACCGAGGCGAGGGTGGACTTGCCGCACCCGGATTCGCCCACGATCCCCACGGTCTCCCCGCGGCTGATGGTGAAGTCAACGCCGTTGACGGCCTTGACGTAGCTGGGCTTGAACAGCCCGCCGGAACGGGTGCGGTGATGGACGTGCAGGTCTTTGAGTTCAATGACCGGCACATTGGCGGCCGGAGCCGGCTGCTTGCTCATGAGGCACCTTCCGTTTCTGCCCCGGCGGTGGCCGCCGCGGCATCTTCGAGTTTGTGGCTTGCCCAGAAATGGTCGGTGGTGACCCCATCACGGGTGATGGGCACGAAGGCCAGCTTCTGGTGCGGATCAGCGTCGGGACGCTGGGAACGGCCCGCGAACCTGTCACCGGTGGCGAACTCACGCGGTGAGGGAACCGTGCCGGGGATTTGGTGCAGCCGGACGGCGTCGGACTCGATGGAGAGCACGGCGCCCAACAGGCCACGGGTGTATTCGTGGGTGGGGTGTGCCAACAGTTCCGAAGCCTGTGCCGACTCCACCACCTGGCCGGCGTACATGACAGTGATCTTGTGGGCCAGGGAGGCCACCAGGGCAAGGTCGTGGCTGACGAAGACCATGGCGAAGCCCAGCTGTTCGCGCAGTTCGTTCAGCAGGTCAACAACCTGCTTTTGAACCGTGACGTCCAAGGCGGTGGTGGGCTCGTCGGCCACCACGATCTTGGGGGAGCGGGAGAGCGCCATGGCAATCAACACACGCTGACGCTGGCCGCCGGAAAGCTCGTGCGGGTAGCTCTTGAGCGTGCGCTGCGGATCCAGCTTCACCATTTCCAGCAGCTCGGCAGGGGTCTTGCGGCCGCCGCGGCGGGTCAGCTGCAACATTTGGTCCTTGATCAGCATGGACGGATTGAGCGAGCTCAGCGCATCCTGGTAGACCATGGCAATTTGTTCGCCGCGCAGGCCTTCGTAGGCCTTCACATCACTGTGCTTGGTGGCGGGGTTCAGCAGTTCCCTGCCGTCGAAGGTGATGGAGCCGGTGACCTCCGCGGTCTTGGGCAGCAGGCCCATGATGGCCAGGGAGGTGATGGATTTGCCACATCCGGACTCGCCCACCAGGCCCATGGTTTCGCCTTCACGGACGGTGAAGGAAACATTGTCCACAATGGCCGTGCGGTCGTAGCGTCCGGGGAAGCGGATGGAGAGGTTCTTCACCTCCAGGATCACGCGGGCCCCGGGACCCACCTGGGGCAGGCGGTCGGCGCGGCTGATCTCCACGGCCTGGAGCCGCAGCAGTTCCGCATCCAGGGCGGCAAAGGGGTCCTCAATCACGGCCCGCGCCGCAGCATCGGCCTTGGCGAGCTCAAGAGCGGCAGCTGCCGAGCCGTCGTCGTCCTTTACCGGCGCGGCCTTCTTGATGCGCGGGTTGACCATGGCGTCGGTGAGGCCCTCGGCCAGGATGTTCAGCGAGAGCACGGTGAGCAGGATCACCAAACCGGCAAAGGTGGTGGCCCACCAGCCGCCGGAAAGCACCAGGTTGCGGCCGTAGGAGATGACGTTGCCCCAGCTGGGGTCAGGATCCTGGATGCCGGCGCCCAAAAAGGACAGGGAGGCTTCCAGGATGATGGCATCGGCCACCATAACGGTGGCGAACACGAGCACGGGGGCTGCCGTGTTGCGGACAATGTGCCTGAGCATGATGTGCAGCCGGCCGGCACCAATGACCTGTTCGGCGCGGACGTAGTCCTCACCGTACTGCGAGAGGACATTGGCGCGCACCACGCGGGCAAGCTGCGGGGTGTAGATGATGGCGATGGCCAGGATGATGGTGGGAACCGAGTTGCCAAAGGCCGTCAGCAGCACCGCTGCCAGGGCAATGCCGGGGAAGGCCATCAAGATGTCCATGATGCGCATGATGAATTCATTGACGGCCTTGGAGGACGTCGCAGCCAATGCGCCCAGGGTGGCCCCCAGCACAATGGCCAGGGCAACGGCGCCCAGACCAATCATCAGCGATGCCTGTGCACCGTACATCAGGCGGGAGAGGATGTCACGGCCAATCCTGTCGGTGCCAAACCAGTGGGTGCCATTGGGCGCGGTGGCGGGATCACCGGTCTCCAAGGGGTCGTGCGGGGCAATCAAGGGCGCCAAAATGGCCACGATTGCAATGAAGACAAGGAACGCAAGGGAAAGCTTGGAACCAAGTGTCAGGGCCTTGAAGCGCAGGCCGGGAGCGCTGAGCCGTTCGGCAAGTTTGCTACGCATGACTTAGACCGTCCTGATTCGGGGATTGATGAGCAGGTAAAGCAGGTCAACCAGGATGTTCACCAGCACGAAGGTCACGGCGATGACCAGCACAACGCCCTGGACCAGGTTGGTGTCAACGTTGGTGATGCCGTTGAGGATCTGCTGTCCCATGCCGGGCAGGGAGAAGATCATTTCAATCACGACGGCGCCACCGAGCAGATAGCCAATGCGCAGGCCCAGCACCGTCACCGGGGTGACAAGGGCGTTGCGCAGCACGTTCTTGGACACCACCGTGGTGTACGGGACGCCGTTGCCAATGGCTGTGCGGACGTAGTCGCGGTCCAGTTCCTCCACCATGGAGGTGCGGACCACGCGGATCAGCGACGCTGAAACGGGGATGGCGAGTGCCAGCGCCGGCAGGGCCATTGATTGCAGCCACGCTGTGAAGCCGCCGCTGGGATTGGCCAGGCCGCCCGAGGGGAACACTGAGTTATCACCCAGGGCGAACCACTGGATGAGCAGGATGCCGAGCCAAAAGGACGGGGTGGCAATGGCTGCCACGGAGAACACGCGGATGGCCTGGTCAACCCAGGAATCGCGGTACAGGGCGGCCAATACGCCGAACAGCAGGGAAATGACCACGGCGATGACCACGCCCAAAAATGTCAGCTGCAAGGTCACCGGGAAGGCGCTGGCAATGACTTCAGTGATGGGTTTTGCCGGGGGCAGCGTGCTGCCAAAATCGCCCGTGATGAGGCGGCCAAGGTACTGGAAATATTGAATGATGAGCGGATCATTCAAGCCGTTGACCTCGCGGTACTGTGCCAGGGCCTCCTGCGAGGCGCCTTCACCCAGGGCTGCGACGGCACGGTCGCCGGGAGCGAACTGCAGAACTACGTAGACGAGCAGGGTGACACCCAAAATCATCAAAGGTAGTGCTGCGAGCCGGCGTCCCAGCAGTCGCAAAAAGTTTGCCAATTTACTTTACTCCGGTTCTATTTTGCTGCACCCCAGCCGGGACTGTGTGCTGCGTCATAGGAAAGATGGTTTCAGGCCAGAGGGGCCATGGCCAGGTTCGGCCACAGCCCCTCTGGTCTGTGTTGAAACAAGTGGATCTATGCCGTCCGGCCAACCCCGATGAAGGAGATGCCGGTGGTGGGCAGCGGCTGGAAATCGCTGAGGACCTTCGCGTCCCAGGCGCTGGGGAGCTTGCGGTGGAAGAGCGGGTACAGCACTGCTTCTTCAGCGATGATGTCGATGATTTCGCTGTAGAGCTTCTTGGCGTCGTCATCGGTGGCCGCCAGGGCGGCATCGAGCTTGGTTTGAACTTCCTTGTACTCCGGGAATCCGTTCCAGGCGAAACGGTTCTTGGCCCAGGTGTCGCCGCGGAAGAACCAGCTCAGCAGAATGTCCGCGTCGTTGCCGAACACGGAGGGATCGCCGGGGGCTGCGACGACGTCGTAGTTCAGGCCGCCAACCTTCTCGGGGGCGTAGACGGCGGCGGAAGCCAGGGGCTCCAGCGTGGTCTCCACGCCAACGGCATCCCAGTTTTTCTTGATCAGCGGGATGACATCCTTGACCCAGGCGGTGTCCGTGCTGGTCAACGTCAGCTTGAGGTCCGAAACTCCGGCATCGGACAACATGGACTTGGCCTTGTCGGCGTCGAAACCGTAAACGGTGGAAGCCTTCTGGTAGTTGGGGCTGCCCTCCTGGAAGTAGGAGGTTGCCGCCGTCGCGTTGCCCAGCAGGGCGGTCTTGATGATGGCTTCCTTGTCCAGGGCGTAGTGCAGAGCCTGGCGGACTTCCTTCTTGTCGAAGGGGGCCTTGGTCAAGTTGAACATGAGGAACATCAGGCCGAAGGACTGGACGGACTCCACCTCAACCTTGGACTTGAGGGCATCAACGTCCAGGTAGGGCACATCCTCGATGGCCTGAACGCGGCCTGACTGCATGGCCGTCACGCGGGCCGAAGCATCCGAGAGCAGGAACCAGGTCATGTCCTTGGCCAGGGCGGGCTTCGGGCCGTTGTACTCGTCGTGGCGGGCAAAGACGATCTTGTCGTCCTTGGCGGCGGAAACGAACTTGTACGGACCGGTGCCGACCGGCTTGGCATCGAAGGCCTTCTGGTCCGCTGCGGCAATGGCCTTGGGAACAATCTTGACCACTGAAATGCGGGGCCCGAAGCCGGCGAAGGCGGTCTTGAGTTTGAACTCGACAGTCTTCTCATCAACGGCCTTGACGGAGTCGAGGAAGAAGATGAACTGGGCGAACAAGGCCTTGTTGGCCGGATCGAGGACGCGCTCGAAGGAGTACACAACGTCTTCGGTGGTGACGGGGGTGCCGTCGTGGAACATGGCACCGTCGCGGATGGTGACCCGGTAGGTGAGGTCGTCCACCATTTTGGGGTCTTCGGCGGCGAGGGCGTTGTAGGGCTCACGCGTTGCCGGGTGAAGTTCCACCAGGCCTTCAAAGATGTGCAGGTTTGCTGCCATCGGGGTTGCGCCCGAGGAGCTCATGGGGTCAAAGCCGGTGGAGAGGGAGTAGGAGATGCCCGCTTCAATGGACAGGTCCTTGTTCACGGTGCCGGTGGAACCGCCCTGGGTGGCGGTCTCCGGGGACGAACCGCATGCGGCGAGGGTAGCGGTGAAAGCAGTAGCTGCACCAAGGACACCAGCGGCCTTGAGGAAAGTGCGCCGCGATGCGGGGGTCGCAGGCAGGTTCTGAAGAGTATTGCTCATTCTTGTGACTCACCATTCATGTATTAGTTATCGGATGTAGGACGTCCGATGCTTATGTGAAAACTGTAATTGCCATCACAGCTCCAGGTCAAGTGAAATTTTGATCTCGTTTTGGTCTCATTTACCCCGTGTTTCCTGGGCGTTTCCTGAGGGCCATCGACCGCCGCCTGCAGAGGGAAGGCGGGCTGCCCAGTAGGCAAGTGGTCGGACATCCGATATTGTATGTTGTAGCTCACGTCACTTTTCCCGTGCCGTAAAGTGATCTGACCGGGTCGGGACCTTATCTGCATAGTTTAGCGAGGCCGCGGGCCTCCCGGACCGATCTAATGATTTATTTGCGGCTGAGTTATGGCATGTTTATTGAGGAGTTCTGGTGTCAATCCCCACGGTGGTTCCCCGGGCGCGCTTTAGCGCCCAAGTACGGCTTCGAGCGCTGCAGGCAGACATCATGGAGCTGATCCTGGAACGGGATTTGGCCGCCGGCGATCCCATGCCCACCGAGAGCGAACTGTGCGAGGTGCTGGGGGTGGGGCGAAACACCTTGCGTGAATCGCTGAAGGTGCTGCAGGCGCTGGGTGTCATTGAGATCCGGCACGGCTTCGGCATGTTTGTGGCCCCGAGCAATTTTGATGCTTTGGCTGACGGCCTGACTTTCCGCGGCCGGTTGTCCCTGCGCCACGAGGGGTTGGAGGCGCTGCAGCTGGTGGACATTCGCCAGGCCTTGGAGTCCGGGCTCATTGGCGGGTGCATCAATGTGGTCACGGAGGAGCATTTGGCCCGCATCGAAGCCGCCGTGGTGAAAATGGAGGAACTGGCTGCCCGAGGTGAATCATTCTCCGAAGCCGACGCCGAATTCCACCGCCTGCTCTTTGAGCCCCTGGGCAATGACCTGCTGATGAACTTGATGAGCGTGTTTTGGAAGGTTTATCGCAAGATCCACGTGGAAATTGGCACCGAGGCCGATGACCTGATGGCCACGGCATTACAGCACCGGGACATTTACCTTGCGGTTGCAGCAAAGGATGGCGCCACGGCGTCGGAACTGCTGAACCGCCACTTCGACGGCATTCGCGCCAAGATCCAACAGTTCGTGGAAGTCAACTAACGGCTGCACGCCGAGGCTGCCTTCCGGCGCGGCGGTCCGGCTCTGCCGCGCCATTTTGCTTCCGGCAAGGTGGCGGGGCGGGGGAACCGGGCATCCGGGTGCAACTTTGACTCCCTGGGCGGGGGGCTCCGGCGATGTTGCGGGCCCACCTGCGAACAAGCGCACCCACCTGCGAACACCGGCCGCCGGAGGGCGGTTGCGGCTGGCGGTGCCCCCGTTTTTGCGGCGGGCAGGCGGGCCGGGCTGCGCCGGACCGGCACGTTCCCTGGCGGCAGTCTTAGTGGCCCGGGCGCATAACAAAAAGCGGCCCACCGAAGTGGACCGCTTTTCCTTGGTGCGCGCGAAGGGATTCGAACCCCCAACCTTCTGATCCGTAGTCAGATGCTCTATCCGTTGAGCTACGCACGCATTATTTACTTGGTGTTTCTTTGTTGACCCTCGGGCCGTGAATAACTCTAACCTGACTTGGCCTGCAGGTACAAATCGAAGGCACGGTGTCCTCACTTACTATACCGGTATAGGTGATCCGCATCACACTTATCATGCATATCAAGTTCACTGGGCCCCGGAAACGCGCGGTGGCGGCCATTTGGGGTGGCCGAAGGTCCTACATCCCATCGCCGGTGGCCGCACGGAGGCCCCCATAGCATTTAGTCATCACCTACCCACCCAATGAAGGGAAATCCAATGGGCAACGCCGCAGCGCAGCAATCCGTGGAGCAGGCCATGACAACCCATGAAGGCCTCGCCGCATGGGTGGATGGGGTGGCTGCCCTGACCCTGCCGCACAACATCCACTGGGTGGATGGATCGGCACAGGAATATGCCAGGCTCACGGATCAGCTGGTGGACGAGGGCACCTTCACCCGGCTGAACCCGGAACTGTTTCCCAATTCCTTTGCCGCCTTCTCAGACCCGGTCGACGTGGCCCGGGTGGAGGACCGCACCTTCATTTGCTCAGAGAATGAACGTGACGCCGGCTTCACCAACAACTGGATGGACCCGGTTGCCATGAAGGAAATCCTCAACGAAAAATTTGCCGGCAGCATGCGTGGCCGCACCATGTACGTCATTCCCTTCGTAATGGGCCCGCTGGATGCAAAGGACCCCAAGTTTGGCGTGGAAATCACCGATTCCGCCTACGTGGTGGCCTCCATGCGCATCATGGCAAACATTGGCAAGGAAGTGCTGGCCCAGTTGGAGGCAAGCAAGGCCTTCTTCGTGCCGGCACTGCACTCCGTTGGCGCCCCGCTGGAAGCCGGCCAGAAGGACGTGGCCTGGCCCTGCAATCCGGAGAAATGGATTGTGCATTTTCCGGAGGAACGCTCCATCTTTTCCTTTGGTTCCGGGTACGGCGGCAACGCCCTGCTGGGCAAGAAGTGCTTTGCGCTGCGCATTGCCTCCGTGATGGCCCGCGATGAGGGCTGGCTGGCGGAGCACATGCTGATATTGAAGCTCACCAGTCCCGAACGCAAGAGCTACCACGTGGCCGCGGCGTTCCCCTCGGCGTGCGGGAAGACCAACCTGGCGCTGCTGCAGCCCACCATTCCCGGCTGGACCACCGAGACCCTCGGCGATGACATCAACTGGATGCGCTTTGGCAAGGAGGGGGAGCTGCGCGCGGTCAACCCGGAGGCGGGCCTCTTTGGCGTCGCCCCGGGAACCGGCTGGTCCACCAACCCCAACGCCATGGCTGCCATAGTCAAGGGAAACTCCATTTTCACCAACGTTGCGCTCACTGACGACGGCGGCGTCTGGTGGGAGGGCATGACCGACGAGGTCCCGGCCCACCTGACGGATTGGCAGGGACAGGACTGGACCCCCGGCTCCGGGCGCCCGGCAGCGCACCCCAACTCACGTTTCTGCACGCCCATTGACCAGGTGGACATGCTGTCACAGGACTACTACAGCCCCGATGGCGTGGAAATCAATGCCATCCTGTTTGGCGGCCGCCGCAAGACCACCGTGCCGCTGATCACCGAGGCGCGGGACTGGACCCACGGCATCTTCATGGGTTCCACGCTCTCTTCGGAAACCACCGCGGCGGCCACCGGGGCCGTCGGCGTGGTGCGCCGCGATCCCATGGCCATGCTGCCCTTCATGGGCTACGACGCCGGTGACTACCTCAAGCACTGGATTGAGCTTTCCGGCGCCGCCAATGCGGAGCGCCTGCCCAAGATCTTCCTGGTCAACTGGTTCCGCCGCACCTCCGCGGGTGGATTCGCCTGGCCGGGCTTTGGCGAGAACAGCCGCGTGCTCAAATGGGTGGTGGAACGCATTGAAGGAACCGCCACCGCCGTGGAAACGCCCATCGGTTTTGTTCCGGAAGCCGGGTCCTTGGACCTGACCGGCCTGGACGTCTCCATGGCCGACATTGAGGATGCGTTGAAGGTGGTGCCCCAGGAGTGGGCGGCGGAGCTGGAAGGCATTGAGCAGTGGTACGCCCGCTTCGGTGATTCCCTGCCCGGGGAGCTGGCCGCGGAGCTGGAAGACCTCAAGGCCCGCTTCGCCGCTTAGCGGTTGCCGCGCCCGCCGGTGGGGTGGGCGCGGCAGGTGCAACTATGCGGCTGCGCCGGCGAGCCAGAAGTCGGAACCAAAGACCTCGTAGTGGATCTTTGTGGCGGGGACGCCGGCATCAATGGCCTGGTTGCGGATGGCCTTCATGAAGGGCAGCGGACCGCAGAGGAACACTGTGGAGTCCGCCGGCAGATCGACGCCTGCCAGGGACATGAAACCCTTGTGGTGGCCTTCGCTGGGCTCCTCGAACCAGAGCTGCAGCTTGGCGCCCGGGATGGCTTCGACATCCAAGGTCATTTGCTCGCGCAGGGCCCATGCCTCAAGGTTCCGCTCCGCATGAAGGACCAGGACTTCGCGGTCGGTGCCGCTGGTGGCCAGTGAACGCAGTGCCGACGCCGAGGGGGTGCAGCCAATGCCGGCGGTGGCAAACACCACCGGGCCTTCGCCGTCGAGGGTCACATCCCCATAGGGATTGGACAGTTCGACGACGTCGCCCACCGCAACGTCGCGGTGCAGCACGGGTGAAACCTCCCCGCCGTCATCGCGCTTGGTGGTGAAGACCCGGCGGGTGGTTGATTCCACGTCGGCGGACAGCGAGTACTGGCGGCACTGGAGGAGCCCGTCCGGCAGGGCCACCCGGACGGAGACGAACTGGCCGGGGCGGGCAGTTGTCACCGGGGTGGCATCGGCCGGTTCAAGGACGAAGGTGACGGCGTCGGTGCCTGCGCGGTTCTTTTCAACCACGGTCCAGGGCATCCACATCTTGTCATTGGCCTGCCGGCTGTACAGGCCCTTTTCAATCTTGATCAAGGCATCGGCCATGAGCCAGTAGACCTCGGTCCAGGCCTGCGCAATGTCTGCCGTAATGACATCGGCCAGCTCTTCGGCGATGGCCTCAAAAAGGTACTTGTAAACAATCTGGTATTGGTCTTCAGTGATGCCCAGGGCCGTGTGCTTGTGGGCAATCCGGCTGAGCATGGTCTCGGGAACCAGATCGGGGTCCGCGATCAGCGCCGAGGCGAAGACGGCAATTGATCCGGCCAGGGCCTTTTGCTGCACGCCGTTGTTTTGGTTGGCACGGCTGAAGAGGCCATTGAGCAGTTCGGGGCGTGCGGTGAGCATGCGGCTGTAGAAATTGGGGGCGATGGCATCAAGGCGTGAGCCTACCAGGGGAAGTGTGGCGGCAATGAGGGGACGCGATTTTTCCGACAGCATGGTGTTGGCTCCTTGGGTTTGGATCTAAAGACAAGCCCAAAGTAGCATTTTCCATGCAACTTTAAAGTCCCAATTTCTACGTGTCGTAGAAATATGTTGGATTTGCGCGGATCAGACCGGGCGGGATGTGCTCAAAGTCACGGGGATCGGGCCCGCCTGGGCCGGTGCGGCCAGGCTGCCGAGCTGGACCCCGTCCAGGGATTGGTAAAAGGCCTCGCGGGCGTGGTTCAACACCCCGCGCAGTCCGCAGCTGTGCGCCAGGGGGCAGCCGCCCATTCCGCCTTCGCACCCTGCGGCGTCCTGATGGCCCTCAAGCACGCGCAGCACCTGGCCCACCGTGGCGGTTCTGCCGGCAGGGGTGATGCGCACGCCGCCACTGCGGCCGCGCAGGGCCTCCACCAGCTCCATTTGGCGCAGCTTGAGCACCGCCTTGCTGACGTGGTTGTACGGCGTGCCCACCAGCTCCGCCAGTTCCCGCGTGGTGTGCAGTTGATGCGGTGGAGCGGAGGTGAGGACCATGAGCAGGCGCAGGCTCACGTCCGCAAAACTGTTGATGCGCATGGCTTAGGTCCAGATGGCCCGTTCTCCAGCTTCCAGGAAGGGCTCGCTGAATTCCCAGCCCCCATCCCCCTGGCGGTAGGGCTGCACCGCGGAAACACCCACACCGGTGGCGTGTTCGGCCATGACGTGAACGGCGTCGGTGGCGTCTTCGGGCAGGTGGATGTCACAGACCACGGCCGCTGCCCTGTTGTCGGCGCGCTGGCTGGTGAGCGCGGCAAACAAATCCGCAATCATTTGGTCCGCATCCAGTTCCTCCTCCTCCCCGCCCTCCACGGTGTTCGGGGCAACTGCCACCAGGCTCAGTTCGCCGGCATTGCTGAGCACCACTGCCAGGGGCATGAAGGCGCCGTGCTCGCTAAGTTGATCCCCGGCCAAGCCCAGGGCCGTGCCCAAAAGCTTGTTGAGGTCATCCTGGACCAGCTGGTCCTGGGTGGATTGTGCGGGCTGCTCCGGGGCGGCGCCGTCTGTTTCAGGTATGTGTTGTGCCACGGTGTTCCTGCCTTGGGTGGGTATTACTGGCGGACGATCTCGAGGACGGCATCGCGCACATCGGCCATGGTCACGGCGTCAACGGCTTCGGCGTTCAGGCGCAGGAACGGCTCGGTGTTGGAGGCGCGCAGGTTGAACCACCATTGGCCGTCCTTGGACGTGAAGGTGATGCCGTCAAGTTCATCCACTTCCACATCCTCGCGGGTGTAGGCTGCCCGCACGCGCGCCACGGCTGCCGGGACATCGGCGAGTTGGGAATTGATTTCACCACTGGAGACGTAGGGCTCGTACTCGCGGCCCAGATCCGAGAGGCTTCCTTCCTGCTCGCCCAGGGCCGCCAGCACGTGCATCGCTGCCAGCATTCCGGTGTCTGCGTTGAAGAAGTCCCGGAAGTAGTAGTGCGCGGAGTGCTCCCCGCCAAAGACCGCGCCTTCCTCGGCCATGGTGGCCTTGATGAAGGAGTGGCCCACGCGGGTGCGCACGGCCCGGCCGCCGTCGTGGTTGATCAATTCCGGCACTGCGCGGGAGGTGATCAGGTTGTGGATGATGGTGGGGTGTTCCTCGCCGAGGGCCTTGGCCCGGGCAATTTCACGCCGGGCCACCAGGGCCGTGACGGCGGAGGGGGAGACCGGCTCGCCCTTTTCGTCAATGACAAAGCAGCGGTCGGCATCGCCGTCAAACGCCAGGCCAATGTCCGCACCATGCTTGACCACTGCGGCCTTGAGGTCCACCAGGTTCGCCGGTTCCAGCGGGTTGGCCGGGTGGTTGGGGAAGGTGCCGTCCAGTTCAAAGTACAACGGCACAATCTCAAACGGCAGGCCCGGCAGCAGTGCCGATCCCAGCACCGCCGGGGTGGTCATGCCGGCCATGCCGTTGCCGGCGTCGACCACGATCTTCAGCGGCCGGGAACCGGAAAGGTCCACCAGCTTGCGCAGGTATTCGGAGTAGTCCTTCAGCACATCCGCTTCGCCAATGGTGCCGGGGACCTCTGCGGCCGCGGGCAGTCCGCCGTCCAAAAAGCGTTGGGCCAGATCGCGGATGTCCGCCAGGCCGGTCTCCAGTGACAGCGGCACGGCGCCGGCCTTGGTCATTTTCATGCCGTTGTACTGTGCCGGATTGTGGCTGGCCGTGAACACCACGCCGGCGGCATTGAGCACGCCGGAGGCAAAGTACAGCTCATCGGTGGAAATCAGGCCCAGCAGTGTGACATTGGCACCGCGGGAGGCGGCGCCGTCGGCAAAGGCCTGTGCGAACTCGGGGGAGGAGGGGCGCATGTCCCCGCCCACCAGCACACGTTGGCCGGCCAGCTCCAGGACATCCACAAATGCGGCTGCAACGGCGCGCACGGAATCGGCTGTGATGGACTGACCCACGATCCCGCGGACATCGTAGGCCTTGAAGGAGCTGGACAAATCAAGCTGGGAGTTATTTGCAATAGTCACCCCCTCATCCTAGCGCCGGGGCCCACAACGGGGCGCTTGTCCACACTTTGTGTAGCGGGCAGGAAAATGTCGGCACCCGCTGGGATACTGGAAACCATGACGATGCAACAGGTTCCCGCCGCCGGCACACCCTCCGCGCAGACCCGTGCGCAGGCACTCGGGGTGCTGCGGGCCCTGGTGGGCCGCGATGACGCCGATTTCCATGAGGGCCAGTATGAGGCCATTGAGGCCCTGGTCGACGGCGGCCGCCGTGTCTTGGTGGTGCAGCGCACGGGCTGGGGCAAGTCGGCCGTGTACTTCGTGGCTTCCCTGCTGCTGCGGGCGCGCGGTGCCGGACCCACGCTCATTGTGTCCCCGCTGCTGGCACTCATGCGCGACCAGGTGGCGGCCGCCGAGCGGGCAGGAGTGCGGGCCGTGGCCATCAACTCCGCCAATGCCACCGAGTGGGGGCAGGTGACGGCGGCCCTGGAAGCCGATGAAGTGGACGTTTTGCTGGTTTCACCGGAACGGCTGACCAATCCCTCCTTCCGGGAGAACCAGTTGCCGGCGCTGGTGCAGCGCACCGGCCTGCTGGTGGTGGATGAGGCGCACTGCATTTCCGACTGGGGCCATGACTTCCGCCCCGACTACCGCCGCATTGCCGATCTGATCGCCCGGCTGCCTGCCAGTGTCCCGGTCCTGGCCACCACGGCCACGGCCAACTCGCGGGTGGTTGCCGACATTGAGGAACAGCTGGGCGTGGGCGTGTTCACCATTCGCGGTCCGCTGGCCCGGAAGTCGTTGCGGCTGGGCGTGCTGCGGCTGGCCGATTCACGGGACCGCTTGGGCTGGTTGTTGACGCATTTGACGCAGCTGCCCGGCAGCGGCATCATCTACACCCTCACCGTTTCCGCGGCCGAAGACACCGCCCGTCTGCTGGCTGAGGCGGGACACGCGGTCAAGGCCTACACGGGGCGGACCGACACCATGGAACGCGAGTCCCTGGAAGCGGCGTTGAAGAACAACGAGGTCAAGGCCCTGGTGGCCACCAGCGCCCTGGGCATGGGTTTTGACAAGCCTGATTTGGGATTCGTGGTGCATCTTGGGGCGCCGTCTTCACCGGTGGCGTACTACCAGCAGGTGGGCCGCGCCGGCCGCGGCAGCGCCAATGCAGACGTTTTGCTGCTGCCCGGGGCTGAGGATGCTGAAATTTGGAAGTACTTTGCCACCGCCTCCATGCCGGCGCAGGACAAGGCCATGGCCGTGCTCACGGCGTTGGGGGAGTCGCCAAAGCCCATGTCCACCCCCGCCTTGGAGGCCCGGGTTGATCTGCGCCGCACGCCGCTGGAGTTGTTGCTGAAGGTCCTGGCCGTGGACGGGGCCGTGCGGCGGGTGAGTGGCGGTTGGGAATCGACCGGTCAGCCGTGGAGCTATGACGAACAACGGTACCGGCGCATAGCCCAGGCGCGCGTGGCCGAACAGCAGTCCATGGTGGACTACGAGCGCCTGTCAGCTTGCCGGATGGAATACCTGGCGGCGGCCCTTGATGATGAAACCGCGGCCCCCTGCGGGCGGTGTGACAACTGTGCCGGCCGGTGGTTTGCCAGCGATGTGAGCTCCTCCGCCGCCGACACCGCCGGAGAAGCGCTGCGGCAGGCCGGGCTGCCGCTGGATCCACGGGCCCTGTGGCCTACGGGCATGGACAGGCTGGGGGTCCCCGTCAAGGGCAAACTCAAGGAGACGGAACTGACGTCCGCAGGGCGGGCCCTGGCCAGGCTGACGGATCTGGGCTGGGGCAACTCCCTGCGCGGCATGTTTGCCGCCGACGCCCCGGATGCGCCCCTCGACCCCGCCATGGCCCAGGCCGTGGTGGCGGTGCTGCGCGACTGGGGACAGTCCGGCTGGGCGGGGGCCGGGCGGCCCGTGGCGGTGGTGTCCATGCCGTCGCGGAGCAAGCCGTTGTTGCTGGCGTCGTTTGCCCAGGCCATCAGTGAAATTGGCCGCCTGCCCTACTGGGGCGAGCTGTCACTGGAGTTTGGCGGACCCACCGGTGCCCGCGGCGGCAACAGCGCCTACCGCCTGGCCGGAGTCTGGGACAGATTTGTTGTGGGTGCGCAGTTGCAGGCCGCGCTCGCCGCCGGCCCCGCGGGACCGGTGCTTTTGCTGGATGACCTGGTTGACAGCCGGTGGAGCCTCACCGTGGCCGGACGTGCCCTGCGCCTGGCCGGGGCCGAACAGGTGCTGCCGCTGGTGCTGGCCCAGGCGGGTTAAAGCGTTCCAGCGCAGCGGCCGGCGTTCCAAGGCCGGGGACGCCGGCCGCTGCGTTACTGCCCCGCCGGCCGCAGCCGCAGGGCCTGCATGCCGCCGTCGACCGCGATGGAGGTGCCGGTGGTGGAGCCCGCGCCCGGACCGGCAAGATAGGCCACCGCCGCGGCAACCTCCCCGGCCGTGACCAGGCGGCCATGCGGTTGGCGGGCATTGAGGGCTGCGCGCTCCGCAGCCGGATCCTCGGCTTGATCCAGCAGACGGCCCACCCAGGGTGTGTCGGCGGTGCCGGGATTGACACAGTTGACGCGGATGCCCTCGCGCAGATGATCGGCCGCCATTGCCTGGGTCAAGGACAGCACTGCGCCCTTGGTGGCCGAGTACAGGGCCCGGGCGGGCAGCCCGGCGGTGGCTGCAATGGAGCAGATGTTCACCACGGCCGCGCTGGAGGAGCTGCGCAGATGCGGCAGGGCCGCGCGCGAGACCCGCACCATGCCCACCACATTGATGTCCCACACGCGGGCCCACTCGGCGTCGTCATTGTCCTCCACGGTGCCAATGGCGCCAATGCCGGCATTGTTGATGACAATGTCCACCCCGCCAAAGGCCTCCACCGTGCCGGTGATGGCGGCCTTGACGGACTCGTCGTTGGAGACGTCGCAGCTGAAACCCAGCTGGCCCGCGGGGAGCTCGCCGGGGAACAGGTCCAGCACAGCCACCCTGGCGCCCAGGGACTGGAGTTTGGCGGCAATGGCCGCGCCAATGCCCGAGGCGCCGCCGGTGACCACTGCTGTGAGGTGGTTCAGTTCCTGACTCATTTTGTCCCCTTCAAAGCTGCTGTGGCACGGAAAAACTCCTGGCGCTGCCGGCCCAGGCCGGCAATTTCAAGTTCCACCACGTCGCCGTCCTGGAGATAGGGAAAACGGCCCGACAGGGCCACGCCTTCAGGTGTTCCCGTCAAAATGACATCCCCTGCCTCCAACACCATGTACTGGCTCAGGTGGTGAATGATGGTGGGAACATCGAAAATTAAATCCGCGGTGTTGGAATCCTGCCGGGGTTCGCCGTTGACCCAGCTGCGCAGCTGCAGGGCATTGGCGTCCACTTCGTCCGCCGAAACAAACCAGGGGCCCAGCGGCGTGGACTTGGGCAGCGATTTGCCTTTGGTCCACTGGCCGGCGGCACCGGGGATTTGATAGTCACGTTCGGATAGGTCGTTGGCAATAACGTAGCCGGCAATGGCGGCCTCCGCCTCTTGGACACTGGCGAGATAACTCGCCTCCCGGCCCATGACCACTCCCAGTTCCACTTCCCAGTCATATTTGCCCGCCAGCGGGGGGATGGGGGCGGGGTCGCGCGGGCCGGTGACGGTATTGCTGGGTTTGAGGAAAACCACCGGAATGGCCGGCGGCGCCGAACCGGACTCCGCGGCATGGGCGGCATAGTTCATGCCAATGCAAATGACGGCGTTTGGGCGGGCCACGGGGGAGCCAATGCGCAGCGTTTCGGCATTCTCCAACACCGGCAGCGAGTTTTCATGCAGGGCGGAGGCGAGGGCGGCCAGGCCGCCACCGGCCAAAAATGCCCCGTCAATGTCCTTTGTGACGGAGCGGGCATCGTAGCTGCGCTCCGTGCCGTTCGCATCCACGGCATACACCACGGGGATTTCCTGCCCCGGTTCACCCAGGCGTGCAATCTTCATGTAAGTTTCCCTTCGAACCGCGCGGCGACGGCACTGATCATTGACTTAATGTGGCCCTAACATCTGAACTTTAGGGCCACATTACCCAACATATGGCATTGTCTTCGCATTTTGTGCGATCTTGACACATAAAACATCCGATGTTTAGCTTGGGGCATCTTTTGCGCGCCTTGACGCGCCGAACCTCTTTACAAGGGAGCAGCCTGTGAGCACCATCATTGCCGTGGAAACCAGTGACGTCCGCTTTCCCACCTCCAGGAATCTGGATGGTTCCGACGCCATGAATCCCGATCCGGACTACTCCGCGGCTTATGTGCGCGTGGTCACAGACAGCGGCGACGGCCACGAAGGCCATGGCTTCGTGTTCACCATTGGCCGCGGCAATGATGTGGAGACGGCCGCCATCAAGGCCCTGACCCCGTATTTGCTGGGACGCAATGCCGAAGAGCTGCTGGGAAACATGGGCGCCACCTGGAAGGAACTGGCCCACGACTCCCAGCTGCGCTGGCTGGGGCCTGAAAAAGGTGTCATGCACATGGCCATTGGTGCGGTGGTGAATGCGCTGTGGGACTTGAAATCCAAGCGTGCCGGCCTGCCCCTGTGGCGGCTGCTGGCACAAATGTCTCCGGAGGAGCTCGTTGACCTGGTGGATTTCCGCTATCTCAGCGATGCCTTGACACCTGCGGAGGCCCTGGAGATCCTGCGCGCCGCGGAGCCCGGGCGGGCTGGGCGCACGGCAACGCTGCTGGCTGAAGGCTACCCCGGCTACACCACCACCCCGGGCTGGCTTGGCTATTCCGATGAGAAGCTGACCCGCCTGGCGCACGAGGCCGTGGCTGCCGGGTTCAAGCAGATCAAGCTCAAGGTGGGAGCTGATTTGGCTGACGATGTGCGCCGCCTGCGTGCTGCCCGTGCAGCCGTGGGGCCGGACATTTTAGTGGCCGTGGACGCGAACCAGCGTTGGGATGTGGAGCAGGCCATTGAATGGATGAAGCACCTGGCACCCTTTGACATTGCCTGGGTTGAAGAGCCCACCAGCCCCGATGACATTCTGGGCCATGCGGCCATTGCCCGGGGCGTGGCTCCGATTCCGGTGGCCACGGGGGAGCATGTGCAAAACCGGGTGGTGTTCAAGCAGATGCTGCAGGCCAACGCCTTGCAGGTGCTGCAAATTGATGCCGCCCGCGTGGCGGGCGTGAATGAAAATGTGGCCATCCTGCTGCTGGCGGCCAAATTTGGTGTCCGCGTCTGCCCCCACGCAGGCGGTGTTGGCCTGTGCGAGGCCGTGCAGCACCTGTCCATGTTTGACTTTGTGGCCGTGTCGGGGCTCAAGCATGACCGCATGATTGAGTTCGTGGACCACCTGCACGAGCACTTTGTGACGCCCATCGATGTCCACGACGGCTGCTACTGGCCGCCGCAGGCACCAGGCGGCGGCAGCGAAATGCACGCCGCCTCGGTGGCTGAATACACCTTCCCGCACGGCGCTTTCTGGGTAGCCGACGCCGCGGTGTCCGCCGCACGGGCCCATTCCGGCCACAGCGGCGCCCTAGTAGAAGCAGAAATTGACCCCACTGAAAAGGAGCTGGTCTAGCCCATGACGCACCAGGGAACCCCGAAACAAGTTGCGATTCCGCATGCCCCTTGGTTCACCGAGGACCGGTTGGGCATGTTTGTGCACTGGGGGTTGTACTCCTTGGCTGCCCGGCATGAATGGGTCATGAACTACGAGCAAATCGCGGTGGAGGACTACCGCAAGTATTTTGAGCATTTTGACCCGGACCTCTACGATGCGCGCGAATGGGCCGCAGCGGCCAAGAACGCTGGCATGAAGTACGTGGTGCTGACCACCAAGCACCACGACGGGTTCGTGCTGTGGGATTCGGCCCTCACGGAGTACAAGTCAACCAACACTCCGTGCGGGCAGGATTTGCTTGCCCCTTACGTACAGGCGCTGCGGGAGGCCGGTCTGAAGGTTGGTTTTTACCATTCCGTCATCGACTGGCACCATCCCGATTTTGCCATTGACGCGGTCCATTCCGAGCGTAACAACCCGGACTGGCGCGAGCTCAACAAGACCCGCACCGGCGCCTTGTATCGCGAATACCTGCACGGGCAGGTCCGCGAGCTGCTGAGTAACTACGGACAGATCGACTACCTCTTTTTTGACTTTTCCTACCCTGAAATGTCCACCGCAACGGCCGACGGCGAACCCCAGTTCCGAGGCAAGGGCGCCGATGATTGGGGTTCCGTTGAGCTGATGGCGATGATCCGGAAACTGCAGCCCGGAATCATTGTCAACGACAGGTTGGGCGTCCCCGGGGATTTTGTCACCCCGGAGCAGTACCAGCCCGCCGGGCCCATGCTCAGCGGCGGGAAGGAAGTTCCGTGGGAAGCCTGCCAGACCTTGAACGGGAGCTGGGGCTACGACCGGGACAACCTAAACTACAAGTCGTCCGACCAGCTGATTCGGATGCTCATTGACGGGGTTTCCAAGGGCGGGAACCTGCTGCTGAACGTGGGCCCCACCGCCCGAGGCAACATCGACCCCCGCGCTCACGAGGCGCTGGAGGGCATCGGTGAATGGCTGCGCCTGCACGGCCGTTCCATCTATGGTGCCGGCGCATCAGGCTTCGAAGTCCCCGCTGATGCGCGCTACACTCAGCGCGGCAGCCGCCTCTACCTGCACCTGTTCGCCTGGCCCTTCCAGTTCGTCCACCTGCCCGGCCTGGCCGGAAAGGTCCGTTACGCCCAGTTGCTAAACGACGCCTCCGAGGTTGACATGATGGTCCTGGATTCCGACCAGGTGGCGGGCCACATGACACCCGCAGGCCAGGCGCCGGGAACACTCACGCTGAAGTTGCCGGTCCAACAGCCCAACGTGAGGGTGCCCGTCGTCGAGCTCTTCCTGAACACCGCCACCAAGGAACCCACCACCGAAAGGGACTGACATGACTCAAAAGATTGCCCTGCGCACGCGCTTGAAACCCGGCAAGGAAGCCGAGTACGAGCGTGTCCACGCCCGCGTCAGCGACGAGTTGGACGCGGCCCTGCGCGGCGCCGGCGTCACCGCTTGGAACATTTGGCGCAGCGGCCGGGACCTTTTCCACGTGGTCGAGGTGGCCGATTACCAGGCCATGCGCAGGGAACTGGCCACGAATCCAGTCAACATCGAGTGGCAGGCCGTGATGAGCGGGCTGCTGGAAGTCGAAGACGACTACTCAGGAGATGACATGGGCCTGGCGAAAGTGTGGGAATTGCCGTGACCGTGCCGGAATTGGGCCGTCTCGGCTTTGGTGCCGCAGGCATCGGCAACCTTTACAAGGCCATGGACGACGACGTTGCTGCTGCCACCATTGCGGCAGGCTGGGACGTGGGCCTGCGCTACTTTGACACGGCTCCGCACTATGGCTTGGGCCTGTCCGAGCGCCGCACGGGTGCATTCCTGAGCACCAAGCCGCGGGATGAATTTGTCCTCTCCACCAAAGTGGGGAGGATCCTGGAATCCGTGGACAACCCCGCAGGTGCCCGGGACACACAGGGTTTTGACGTTCCGGCGAACTTGGTGCGCCACTGGGATCCTTCCGAGGCCGGCATCCGCCGCAGCATCGAGGACTCCCTGGAGCGCACCGGCCTGGACCGGATTGACATCGCATATTTGCACGACCCCGATGTCTATGACCTGGACGCGGGAATCCGGGAGGCGCTGCCGGCGCTGGAGCGGCTGCGGGCGGAGGGCCTGGTGACGGCCATTGGCGTGGGGGCCAACTCCGCCGATGCCCTGCAGGCCTGTGTGCTGGGGGCCGAACTGGACGTGATCATGCTGGCCGGACGGTACTCCCTGCTGGAACAGCCGGCAGCCGCCGGGTTGCTGCCCTTGTGCCTGGAGCGAGGAGTCCGCGTGGTCAATGTGGGCGTGTACAACTCCGGTCTGCTGGCCCGCCCGGTGGTCCCGGACAATGCGAATTACAACTACGCCCCCGCTCCGGCGCCGATCTTGGCAAAGGCACAAGCGCTCGCGGCCTGCTGCAATGAATTTGGGGTGGAGCTGCCGGCGGCCGCCCTGCAATTTGCCCGCTCACACCCCGCCGTGTGCTCGGTGGTGGTGGGCGCTTCCAATGCCGGGCAGATCACCGAGACCGCTGCGCGCATGGCCGCCGACATCCCGCCGGAACTGTGGACGGCCCTGGTGGCCCGCGGATTGCTGCCGGAAGGGGCGCTGCATGGCTGAGGAACCCCGCATTGACGCGCACCTGCACCTGTGGCAGCTGGCGCAGGGGCAATACTCCTGGCTCAAGCCCGGTCATGGACTGTTGTATGACAGTTTTACGGCCGGCCAGGCCCACGCCGAGCTGAGCGCTGCCAAGGTGGCCCAGGCCATCCTGGTGCAGGCCGACGACACGGCCGCCGACACCGAAGCCATGCTGGCTGCGGCGGCCGCCCACGACTGGATTGTGGGCGTGGTGGGCTGGTTGCCCTTGGAGGACCCCGGGGCGGCTGCGCGCCGCTTGGAGCAATGGGGGCGGCACAGCGCATTTTGCGGGGTGCGGACCCTGCTGCACGACGACCCGCGCCCCGGGTTTTTGGACCTGGCACCGGTGCGCCGTTCGCTGGCCCTGCTGGCCCGGGCGGGAGTGGCCTTCGAGGTGCCGGATGCATTTCCGCGGCACTTGGGGCAGGCGGCCGCCGTGGCCCGCGAACTGCCGGAACTGACGGTGGTCATTGATCATTTGGGCAAGCCGCCGCGGGCCGGTTCGGCGGCCGATATGCGGGCTTGGGAAACGCAGCTGCGTGCCGTTGCCGCCCTGCCTAATACTGTTGCAAAGGTTTCCGGCCTGCACGTGGCTGGGACGCAATTCTCCGCCGGCGCCCTCTCGCGGGTCTGGGAGGTGGCGTTGGAGGCCTTCGGTGCGCAGCGGCTGATGTTTGGTGGCGACTGGCCGGTGAGCCTGGCGGGAGCGCCGTACGGGCACACCCTGGCCGTCATGTCCGCGCTGGTGGGAACCTTGTCAGCCACTGAATCCCACGCCGTGTGGGCCGGAACGGCCCGGCGGATTTACCGACTGTAACATTTTCGTAAACATCGGATAGCTTGCGGGAAAAGCATGGCATTGTGGCGTGGATAGCACATCAGCATAGGAAGTTTAATGAGGTCCTCACCCTGGTGGGGAAACGGCCCTGCAACGGCCCTGCTGCGGCCGCCTTGGCGGCGGTGGCAGGGCCGTTGTGTTGTTGGCAGCAGGCTTGGGCCGGCGGCCGCGGCGCCAGCCCGGAAGGTTCAACTTCCGCCAGCGACCAGGGCGGCAAGGCCCAGCAGAACCAGGGCGAGAATCGGAAACAGCCACGCGGTCAGCATTTCAAACCACCGTGAGCGCTTGCCAGCTTTGGCATCGAGCGGGTTTTCAATGACGTCGGGCTGCTCCCGCAGCACACGCACGCTGCCCCAGGCCGAGAGCGCCACAAGTGCCGCACCGGACACCATGATTACGATCCCTGGGTCCAGGACCAGCAGCGCGTCAGTGGCGTTTTTGGGAGTGAGCATGGCACCAAGCACCCCGGCGGCGCCTCCCACCAGGGGCAGGGTGAACAGGGCCCAGCTGTGGCGCAAAAGCCAGGGCAGGTACAGCGGCAAAGCCAGCACCAGCGCGGCCAAAGCGGCCATCATTACCAGCTGCCAGCGGCCAAGCAGCAACTGCCCGCCGCCCAGCCAAGGTGTCAGGGCAGCTGACAGGACGAGGAAAGCGACCAGTGAGGTGGTGCTGAGGGCCATACTTGTCCGGGATGTGGCCGCAGCGGCTTGCCCGCTCTTTGAAGCTGGCTGTGCAGCTGCCAGCTGCGAGGCGTAATGCCGGGGCGTGCCAAAGGCCTCCAAAGGCGATTGGCCCGAATCGGCCAAAAATTCCTCCACGGAGGCCACGGTGTCCCCAATGGATTTTCCAGAAACGTCATTTAGGCGCAGTTCCAAGATCAGCTCGTCGAGCCATTTCTTGTGACCGGTGGTGTGCAGCGGTTGATTGCGGGTCATGATGGTTCTCCCTGCTCGGCTGTGGTGGCGAGGAACGCATGGGTTGTTGCCGTGAAGTTGCTCCACTGGGCACGCTGACGGTCCAGCTCCGCGCGCCCGGTTTCAGTCAGTGAGAAATACTTTCGCCCCGGTCCGCCTTCGCCGGGACGCCACTGCACCTCCACCCAGCCGGCCGCCTCGAAACGGGTCAGCAAGGGGTACAGGGTCCCACCTTTAAAGGTGCCCAGGCCCGCCGATGCCAGCGCCGTGACAATGGCGTAGCCGTAGGTGGGGCCGCCTTGGAGCGCCTGAAGCGTGCACAGGCCCAAGGAGGCGCGGTTCCAGTCTCCGGGCCAAGGTTCCTCCGATAACAACATGACTAGATTGTATGCCTAACTAGATTGGCAGGCAAGATAGTTAGAGTTTTGCGTGGCCGTACCCGATGGGTCGGTCTAGAGCGCCTGCCGCAGCCAGTGCTCCACACCGCTGATGTGCACCGTCAGCAGGGATTTGGCCAGTTCGGCGTCGCCGCGTTCCAGCGCCTCAATGATGGCGCCATGCTCGGACAAGGTGCGGTCCACCGCTTTTTCCTGGGTCAGTCCGCGCCAGATCCTGGCCCGGACGGTGCTGCTGGAAAGTGCGTCCAGCACGCTGGCCAAATAGGAATTGTTGGCTGCTGCCGTAATAAGTCCGTGAAAAACCAGGTCATGGTTCACCAGCTGCTCCACGCTGGTGGAATCGTCAATGTTCTCCATGGTGGCGCGCAGCTGCGCAATCTGCTCGTCCGTGATGCGCCCTGCCGCCATGGCCGCGGCGGCCGGTTCCAAAATGCGGCGGACCTCAAAGATTTCCAGGATCGAGCGGTCCTGATGCAGATCCACAATAAAGGTCATGGCTTCGGTGAGCAGCTTGGGCTCCAGGCTGGTCACATAGGTGCCGTCGCCGCGGCGCACGTCCAGCACCCGGATGATCTCCAAGGCTTTGACGGCTTCACGCAGCGAGCTGCGGGACAGACCCAACTTCTCGCTCAGTTCCTTCTCCGGCGGCAGGCGATCCCCGGCGGCAAGTTCGCCGGAAATGATCATGTCCTTGATTTTGGTGATTGCTTCGTCTGTAACAGCCATCATCCCAGTCTAATGGTCTGATGTTTCAGGAGGGGACGGCCCACCCCGCCCCGGATGGCAGGGACAAAAAATGCGCCCCTTGAGAAATCAAAGGACGCATTTTGTGGCGGAGACGGGGGGATTTGAACCCCCGGTGGAGTTGTGCCCCACACTTCATTAGCAGTGAAGCCCATTCGGCCGCTCTGGCACGTCTCCAGCGCTGGAAGGGGTAGAAGCCCCCAACCAGCATCCCAAACTTTACCCAGTACATGCCCCGCAAAGCAAAACGACTGCACTATTGGCCATTTCCGGCCAGCTTAGAAACTTCCTGTAAGGGCACGCCACAGGAATTCATGCGAGGCCGCATGCAGCCGGGCTGCCTGTTCATTGTTCCCCGCTCCGGCATGTCCACCCTCCAGGGCTTCATGGAACCAAACCTCAATCCCCATGGATTCCATGCGGGCCGCCATCTTCCGTGCCTGCACCGGCCCCACCCTGTCGTCGGAGGTGGCTGTCCATATGAACGTGGCCGGGTACTGCACGCCGGGACGCAACAAATGGTACGGGGAGAAGGTCTTGATGAACTCCCACTGCTCCGGCACGTCGGGGTCGCCGTATTCGGCAATCCAGGACGCGCCGGCGGAAAGCTTCGTGTAGCGGCGCATGTCCAGCAGGGGCACCCCGCAGGACACCGCGCCAAAGAGTTCCGGGTACTGCGTGAGCATGTTGCCCACCAGCAGTCCGCCGTTGCTGCCGCCGGCGCAGCCCAGCTTCGACGGCGTGGCCACTTTGCGTGCCGTCAAATCACGCGCCACGGCCGCAAAGTCCTCGTACGCCCGGTGCCGATTTTCCCGCAGCGCCGCCGTGTGCCAGCGTGGTCCATATTCACCGCCGCCACGGATGTTCGCCACCACAAAAACCCCGCCGCGCTCCAACCACGTCCGCCCCACCGCCCCGCTGTAGGAGGGCGTGCGTGAAACTTCAAAGCCGCCGTAACCGCTGAGCAGGGTGGGATTGCCGCCGTCGTACCTCATATCCGCCGGGCCCACCTGAAAGTAGGGCACCTGGGTGCCGTCGGCGGAGGTGGCAAAGTGCTGCTCCACCCGGTGGTTCCCGGCTGCGAAGAACGACGGCGCCGCCCGGACCAGCGTGGGTGCCGCGCCCTGCCCCGGGCTGCCGCCGAGGGTGCCGCGGGAGACGGTGGCGGGGGTCAGGAACCCGGTGGCGAGCAGCCAATAGTCATTGGCCGTGGCGTCATCTTCATCGTCGACGGCATATGCGTCCACCGAATGCAGCGGCGGGCAGGCGTCCAATTCGGCGGCGGCCCACTCCAAGGCCGGATCCACCACCAAAATTTTGGACGAGACGTGGGAGAGGACGTTCAACAGCAAAAAGTCCCGCGTCCAGCTCCACGACTGCAGCGATTCTTCCGCCGACGGAGCAAAGACCGTGTGCAGTTCGCGGCTGCCGGCCAAAAAGTCCTCCAGCGCAATGACCAGCAAGGTGCCTGCGGCATGCACGGTTCCTGCCACGGCCCAGTCGCTGCGCGGACGCAGCAGCAGCCATTGCCGGTGCAGGGACACATTCATGTCATCGGGAACCGCAATGTGGACCCACTGCCCGCCGCGGCGCACATAGCTGCGGCTGTTGTGGAAGTCCAACACGTCATACGCCACATCCCGCTCAAAACCCGGGGTGCTGCTGTGCATCACACCGCCGCTGAGGTGGTCCAGCGGGACGGAAAAAATTGGTTCCCTGGCGGCGAGTTCGGCCACCGTTTCCCCACGGCGCCACAGCCGCGACGCCGCCGGGTAGGACGACTCCGTCATGGAACCGTTGCCCGTGTCCGTGCCCACATACAAGGTGTCGGCATCCAGCCAGCTCAAGCGCGTCTTCGCCGCCGGCAGCGCAAAGCCGCCGGGCACAAAGGCGCGCTCGGCAAGGTCGAACTCGCGATAGGCCACTGCGTCGCCGCCGTCGGGGGAGAGCGCCACCATGGCCCGCCGGTATTCGGCGCCGGGTTCCGGGCGCAGGAAGGCCGCACCCGCCCACAACCACGTGGCCGACTCCGCCGCACACAGGGCGTCCACGTCCAGCAGCACCTCCCACCCTGGGGAGCCGGCGAGGTAGTCCTCCCAGGTGGTGCGCCGCCACAGTCCCTTGGGGTTGGCCGCATCGCGCCAAAAGTTGTAGTACCAACCGCCTCTTTTGGCCACCATGGCAATCCTGTCACTGGAGTCCAGGACCTCCAGCACGCGCCCTTCCAGCGCCGTGTAGCCGTCGTTGAGCAGGGCGGTGTCGGTGCGGGCATTGTGCTCCCGGACCCACGCCATGGCGTCGTCGCCGTGAATGTCCTCAAGCCATAGAAACTCGTCGTGGGGTTGCCCGGCAAGGGGTGCCGGGGCGGTGCTTTGTGTCATGGCACCATCCTAGACAGGCCTGCGCCGGCTCCTTCCCTCCCATCGGTTAAGCTCAAGGAGTGGAAAATGTGGTCAGGACCAGTGTGGCAATCGTGGGAGCGGGCCCCCGTGGGACCTCCGTCATGGAACGGCTGCTGGCCCACCGGGCGCAGGACCCGCTGGCCGGCACATCCGAACTTCACATCCACTTGATTGACCCCTTTGAGCCGGGGGCGGGGCATGTATGGCGTGTGGAGCAGTCACGGTTGTATTTGATGAACACGCAAAGCTTCTTCCCCACGGTGATTCCCGATCAAGGCGTGGGTGCCCCCGCCGTGGCCGGGTGCACCTTCAATGCCTGGCGTGCGGCACAGGCAGCCAGCCCCTGGGGCGGGCTCAGCGACGGCGATGCGCACGAATTGCGGCAGCTCGGCGCCAACGGTTTTCCCAGCCGGGCCCTGTACGGCCGCTACCTGCGGTGGTGCTTTGAGCAGCTGCGGCGCAACGCGCCGGCGGGAACACACATCACCCACCACCGCTCCGAAGCGAAGCGGGTGGTGAAGAACCATGCCGAGGGCGGCTTTGACGTGGTCCTGCACGACGGCGGACCGCTGCACGTTGAGAACGTGGTGCTGGCGCTGGGACATGTTGAGTCCAAGCTCAGCGCCGCACAGGCTGGGCTGCGCGATGAAGCCCGCGCGCACGGCTTGACGTATTTGCCGCCGGCCGTGCCCAATGACGTTGACTGGGACGCGCTGCCGGCGGGTGAAACGGTGCTGGTGCGCGGGATGGGACTGAACTTTTTTGATGTTTTGGGTCAGTTGACCGAACATCGGGGTGGCCGTTTTGAATCCACGGGCGGGCCTGCGGGGGAGTCCTTGCGTTATGTGCCCTCGGGACGCGAACCGGTCATTGTGGGTGCCTCGCGGCGCGGCACGCCGTACCGCGCCAAGGCGGAACTTCAAAGCTACTACCCCCGCAGCGTGAGCCTGCGTTTTTTGGGGGAGGACGCCGTTGCCGCGATTGCCGCGCGGGGGGAAACAGCCGGTTTTGACCATGACATTTGGCCGCTGCTGTACCGTGACACGCTGTGGGCGTACTACACCACCTTGGCACGCACCCGGCCCGAGGCTGTTTCGGCGCGCTTGCTGCCGGAGCTCGACGCACTGCTTCATGAGGGTCTGCGGTTCGGCGATCCGGGGTGGGCTGCGCGCCTGAAGGCATTGCTGGAGGAACTGGTCCAGGCGGACCATGTGCTTGATTTGCAGGGCCTGGCCCGCCCCTTGGCACGGCATCCCTTGCGTGCAGGGGCTGCTGCGCGTTTTTCCTCGCATGCGCAGATGGATGCGGCGGTGCTGGAGTACCTGGTGGCGGACGCGGCGGGCTCGGCCCTGGGTGAGGATGATCCAGTCAAAATGGCCATTGGCGCCCTCAATGCCGGGCGTGCCGTGGTGAAATCACTGGTGGCCGACCGGGGCATTACGCAGGCCTCCTGGTTGGGTGAGCTGCGCGGCTGGTTTGAAGGTTTTGTGGAAGGGCTGGCCAGCGGCCCGCCGGCGGTGCGCATGGAGCAGCTGGCCGCGCTGGTGCGTGCCGGCGTGGTGCACTTTTCCGGGCCCGATCCCGTGGTCCGCCTGCAGCACGGCGTCTTCACCCTCCGTTCCCCCTGGGTCGCAGACGCCCCGTGGGAAGCCCGGCATCTGGTGGAGGCGTTTGCCCCCGCCAACAATGTCCAGTTCAGCGCCTCGCTTTTGGTGCGGAACCTGCTGGCCGACGGCCTGATCCGGCCTTTGTTGATGTTGGCCTCCGATGGCCAACCCGTCACCACCAGCGGCGTGGATGTCACGGAGCCGCCGTACCGGCCCCTGGACGGGACCGGCGTTCCCGTGCCCGGGATGTATCTGCTGGGGCTGCAATTGTCCTCGGTGCAGTGGGGGACGGCAATTGCCGCCGAGGCCGACGCCAAATACCGCAGCGGCTACCGCACCATCCTCGACGCCGACGCGATTGCCGCGGATATCTTGGGTTGTTAAAACAGGGCAGGGGCGGCAGCTGCCATCCGCCACTCGTGATGCGAGTGGGGATGGCGGCTGCCGCCCCTGGAAGTTCATGCTGTCAAGCAGTGTGAACCTGGCTGCTTAGCGCCCCGTTGGTCCGTGGGCCGCCTTGCGGCGGTTCGCCAGGGCCACAGCGGTGCCAGCTCCGAGCAGGACCAGTGCACCCACGCCCAGCGGCAGCGCCGCGGCACCTGTGGAAGCCAGGTTGCCGGAGCCATTGCCGTTGCCGTTGCCGGAGCCGGAACCGTTGCCTGAGCCTGAGCCGGAACCGTTGCCGTTGCCACCTGGCGCCGGTGTGGTGCCCGGTTCTGTGGGCGCCGGTGTGGTGCCCGGATCGGTGGGGGTCGGCGTGGGAACCGGCGTGGGAACCGGATCTGTGGGAACAGGCACCTCGGGAACGGCCGTAACGGGGATGCTGATGGGCAGCCGCGCATACGTTCCGGTGTCCGTGGTGATGGTGAAGCGGCCGGCGTTCAGTTCCGCGGGGACCGTGAAGCTCAGTGTTGCGGCGCCGTCGGCCACGGGGAAGGTGCCCAGCACCGATGGCACCACGGCGGTGGGCCGCACGGCAAAGCCGGTGCCGCCGCCGCTGCCCGAGGGCTCGTAGCGTACGGTGACCTCCGTGGACTTGACCACGCCCAGGGAGGTCAAATCGAGCTTGTTCAAAGCAAGCGTCACTTCCTGGCCTTCGGTGACGGCAGCTGGTGCCTGCACCACATCCACGCCGCGGCGCGAGAAGTCCGGGGCAATGGGTGCCTGCTCCGACTGGGCGCCCAGGTAGGCAATCCAGGCGTCACGGTCCACCAGACCCGAATCCTTGGTGTTGCTGCCTTCGGTGAAGACCCGGAAGTTGTCTCCGCCGGTGGCCAGGAAGCTGAACGTCCCCACACGGTAGCTGCGGGCGGGATCCAGCGGGGCACCATTGATCACCACGGAGGTGATGTGGTCGCCCAGCCCGCGGGTGGAGTCGTAGGTGTAGTCCACATTGGAGGACAACCCCAGGTTCAGGAACGGACGGCTGGGGATGGTGCCGTCGGCGTTGGTCTGCCACTGCTGCTCCAGCATGGTCTTCACCTGGGCGCCCGTGAGGGAAGTGGTCCACAGGTTGTTCACGAACGGGAGCACCGCGTTGGCATTGCCGTACGTCACCACGCCGTCCGCCACGCCCTCGTTTTTGTACAAGAGGTCAGCGCGGAGACCGCCGGGATTGACGACGCCGATCTCGGCGCCCCCTGTCTGCTCCCCCTTGAGTGCCTCCAGCAGCGAGTTGCCCACCAGGTTGCCCAGGGTGGACTCGTTGGCCCGGTCGTCACGGGTGTACTTGCCGGTGGCGGGGTCAAAGGTTTGGGCGGTGGTGATGTCGGCGGCAATCTTGCCCACGGGCACGCTGCCGGCAATCTTGGCGTCGGCGAGCGCGCGGTCCGTGATGGTCTTGACTTCGGCAACGCGCGGGTACGTTTGGGCCAACGTGGCGTCGTCGTCCTTGCTGCGCGGAACGTTGGCCTGCGTGTAGGAGGTGACCTCATTGGTCGAGGCATCCACCGTAAGCACAATCTGGCCAATGAACTCGCCGTAGCTGCCGGTCTGCAACACGGGGCGGGTCTTCAGGGCTGCGTCGGCGGGAACGCCTGGAATGGGGGCATCCCAGGCGTACTGCTTGTGCGTGTGGCCGGTGAAGATGGCATCGACGTCGGCACTGGTTTCGGTGACCAACTTCTTGAAGGTGCCCCCGGCGGCGAGTTCCGCTTCCAGGCTGGATTTGTCGGGGGTGCCTGCGCCTGCGCCGTCGTGGTATTCGGCCACGATGACATCAGCCAGCTTGCCGTCGGTGATTTCCTTTGCCACGCGGTTGACCGCGTCCACGGGATCGCCGAAGTCCAGCATGGAGATGCCTGCCGGGGTCACCAGCGTGGGGGTCTCCTGGGTGACGGCGCCAATGATGGCCACCTTCACGCCGTTGAGTTCAATGATTTTGTACTCTTCCAGCGCCGGGGTGGTGGTGCCCTTGGCGTAGACGTTGGCCCCCAGGTAGTCCCAGTTGGCGGCGTCGGTGACACGGCCGTCAAGGTCTGCGTAACCCTTGTCGAACTCGTGGTTTCCCACGGCGGAGGCCTGCAGCTCCAGCGCGTTCAGCACATCGATGGTGGGCTGGTCGTTCTGGGAAGCCGAGGCGAACAAGCTCGCGCCGATGTTGTCACCGGCGGACAGGAATGCGGTGTTGGCATCCCCCGAGGCGGCGCGCAGCTGCTCCACGGTGCCGGCAAATTTCACCGTGTTGGCATCAATGCGTCCGTGGAAGTCATTGATGTTCAACAAGGTGAGGTCTTTGGTGGCTGCGGGGGCGGCACCGAGGTTCAGGCCCACCACCACGGGATCGTGGTCGGAGGCTGAGAAGGGGCTGGCGTCATAGAAGTTGCTGACGTTGTAGTTGTAGCGGCTGTAGCCCATGGCAATGGACTCGGCGGAGTTGATGTTCCAAACATCCACACCAGTTACCAGGGCGTCGGCGGCCGGTGTGGCCACAATGTGGTCCAGTGAGCCCAGCAGGCCGCCGAAGGCGTAGGAGTGCTTGCCGGTCTTCCCGCCCTGGTTGACGTAGCCGGATTCAGCCATCAGCAGCATGGGGTCTTCATAGCGGTAGGCATTGAAGTCACCCATGAGCAGCACCTTGTCGGTGCCTTGCGCCGCCTGCAGTTCAGTGGAGAATTTGACCAGCGCCGCGGCCTGGGCCGTGCGGGCAAGGTTGGAGTTGCCCTGACCCTGGTCCGTGTCATTGGGGGTGGCTGCCGAGCCCTTTGACTTGAAGTGGTTGGCAATCAAGATGACTTTGGCGGCGTCGTCCTGGCCTGCCAGCGTAAAGGCCTGGGCCAGTGGCTGGCGCGCAATTTCGGTGTAGGCGGGATCGTCCAAAATCACCGATTCACCCACGGGTTCGGCCACGGCCTTTTTGTAGATGAAGGCCGTGCGGATCACGTCTTCAACAGCTACGTCGGGACGGGCTGCGGGGGAGCGGACGTAGTCCCAAACACCGGGCGCGTCCACATTGAGGGCTTCCACCAGCGCGGCCAAGGCAGCGTCGCGGTCCTTGCCAAACTTGGCGGAGTTCTCAATTTCCTCCAGCGAGAGCACATCGGCGCCGGAAGCATTGATGCCGGCCACAATCTTGTCCTGCTGGCGCTTGAGGTTCTCGGCGTTGGCGGCACCGCGTTGGCTGCAGCCGGTCCGGACACTGACAGGGTTGTTGGCGCGGTCGGTGTAGAACTGGCAGGAGGGGTTCTTGTCACCGGTTTCAATGAAGTAGTTCTGGACGTTGAAGGAGGCCACCGCCAGGTCCCCGCCCACGGCCGCCGGGGCACCGATGCGGGTGTTGCCGAAGGCGATGGGTTGGACGGATCCCGCATTGGCGGGGGTCAGGGCTTCCAGGGGTTGGAACTTGTAGGCGTTGTTGCGGTTGTCGAAAATGACGGGAGTTGAAAAGTTGCCGGTGGAGCCCAGACGCATGGGTGTGGCCGCGCTGAGCCACGGCAGCGGCACTGACTGGCCGGCGGCGTTCAGGAAGTTGGTGCTGGCGCCGTCGTCGAGCTTGATGGCCTTGGCTGCGTTCCGGGCCACCTGTGCGGCGTGCGCTTCGGAACCGACCGGTCCCACGGCTGTGGGCTGCAGCAGCACGTCGGTGCCCACCGCCAGGCCCACCTCGCCGTAGTTGTTCAGCGAGTAGTTGTCAGTGATGGTGTAGTCACCCTCGGGAGCGACGAGCATCCCCTCCAGGGTCTCGCGCAGCTGCGTGGTTTCCGGAACGGTGACGACGGCGGCCTTGACGGCTTCCGCCGCTTCGGGCAGTTTGGTCATGCCACCGGCCGGGACGTCAATTTCAGTGGTGGTGGCGGTGTCGTTGGCTCCGCCAAATTCCTTGACCAGGCCGGTGACCTGGACATGGTCACCGATTTTGACCTCGGCAACCGTGGCGGGGGAGTAGACAAACACGCCCTGGGAGGACTTGTGCGCGGCCATGTCCAAATCTCCACCGCTGCCGGGGGTCTGGATGAAGTAGCCATTGAAACCGCCGGTGGGGTAGGCCGCCGTGACCACGCCGGTGGTGGTGACGGTGGAACCTTCAAGGGCGCTCTTGGCGCCTTCCCCCTGGATTTCGGCAATGGTTTTGCTGCCTGCCTCCGGAGGCGGCGGTGGCGGCGTGTCACCGCCCTTGGTGCCCGTGGGGGTGGGGGCTGCAGTGGTGAAATCCACCGCATTGTTGTTTGTATCGGCAAAACCGCTGCGGTTCAGTGAGGTGCTGACTGAGGCGGCTGCGGACGCCGCACCTTCAAAAGTGTTGGAGTCGCCATAGCCCAGCAGGTCCACCACACCGGGTGTGCCGCTCAGCGGCCCCGTGGGCAGGGCGGTCAACTTCTGGGCCTGGTTGGCGAGAATGAGGGTGCCGCCGCCGCCTGAAAAGCTGAAACCACTGGCGTCGGCGTCGGTGGCGGGCAAGTCACGGCCATTGGCCGCATTGGAACTGCCCTTGACCAAGTAGTGGTCGTTGGCCTTGATGGTCCCCGAAAGGGCTGCCAGGCCGGTCGGGGAAACCTTGCCGCTTGCCGAACGGTATTGCAGCGACCAGCCGGCCAGGTCAATGTCGGCATTGGTGGGGTTGTACAGCTCCACAAATTTGTTCTTGTAACTGGCACCTGCACTGCCGCCGTTGAGGTAGGCCTCGTTGATGATCACATTGGGCGTCTCCAACGCACCCGCGAGGACCACCGCAGGTGGCAGGGCCCCGGTGGACGCAGCGTCCGGTGCGGGGCTTTCAGGGGCGGGGATTTCGATCGTTGGCGTTTCGGCCGGGAGGGGATCGGTGGTGGCAAAGGCCGGTGAAAGGGCCAGCGGCGCAGCCGCAAGCCCCAGGGCCAAGGCGGCGCCCAACCCTGCCTTGATGAAGTTGTTGCTGGTCATGTCTCCAACTCTCGAAAAAGGAATGGCACGCCATTGTGCCGTGAGTGGTGTTGAACCTCATGGCTGATGCCGGAACGGCAAGGAATGCCTTCCCGGGAGCCACAGGGTGCTAACTAGCCAAGCGCATAGATGTGAATCATTCATGAACAGACCCCTTTGGTCAAGCAAACAAAAGGTCAACCAAGCTTTTGAAGGCGAAAATTTCAGCGCGGGCCCGGATAAAAGGCGAGTTGCGGGCTGCGGGCTTCGGCGCCGTGCCCGCGGGGGACGCAAAAAAGGGAAGCGGCACCGGTGACGGGCCACTTCCCTTTGCATCGCGCGGAAGGTAAGAGATTCGAACTCTTGGTACGGGGTTACCGCACACTGGTTTTCAAGACCAGCTCCATCGGCCGCTCGGACAACCTTCCTGACCCTAGTAGTGTTTCATAGGCAGGGCCGTGCAACCAAAATGGGTGCCGGCTCCGGCAGATTTGCAAGGATGAAAGGCAATGGAGAAGGTCATGAAGGCAATTGTTGCAACGGTCGCAGGCGGCCCCGAGGTTTTGACCTTGGTCGAGGCGCAGGCTCCCGTTCCCGGGCCCGGTGAGGTTCTCATCGATGTGGTTGCCGCCGGGGTCAATCGAGCGGACGTTCAGCAACGCCGCGGCTTTTACCCGCCCCCGCCCGGCGCCTCCAACATTTTGGGCCTGGAAATCTCCGGACGGATTGCCGGCTTCGGCCCCAATGTGACCAAAGCCTTCAGCGTGGGCCAGAAAGTGGTGGCGCTGCTTTCAGGCGGCGGCTATGCCTCCCAAGTGGTGGTTCCCGCCGGCCAGGTGCTGTCCCTGCCGGAGGGGATTGATGTTATTTCCGCCGCGGGCCTGCCCGAGGTTGCCGCCACCGTCCACTCCAACCTATTCATGACAGCCCAGTTGCAGGCAGGTGAAACCGTACTGATCCACGGCGGGGCGGGCGGCATTGGCGCCATGGGCATCCAACTGGCCAAAGCAGCCGGTGCCCGCGTCATCGCCACGGCAGGCAGCGACGAGAAGGTTGCCATGCTCACCGGATACCTCGGTGCGGACCAGGCGGTGAATTACCGCAGTGAGGATTTTGTGGAACGCGTCATGGCCTTCACCCAGGGTCAGGGGGCCGATGTAATCCTCGATGTGGTGGGGGCGAAGTACCTGGCCCGCAATGTTGCGGCCTTGGCCACCTACGGCCGTCTGATAGTCATTGGGCTGCAGGGCGGGGCCACGGCGGAACTGAATCTGGGCACACTGCTCACCAAACGGGCGGCCATCATTGGCACCACCCTGCGGGCGCGGCCCACCGAGGAAAAATCGGCCATCATGGAAGGCGTGCGTGACCATGTGTGGCCCCTGGTGGCCAGCGGCGCCGTGAAACCCATGGTGGACAGGACATTCCCGCTCGAACGCGTCGCCGCGGCCCATGAATACTTCGACTCAGGGGCGCATGTGGGCAAGGTGCTGCTGACGCTCTAGCGCCAGCGCCGCCGGCATCACGGCGGGCCTGGCGCTCGCCGATGGCCGCAACGACCACGCAACCCTGGCCAGCGTCGGCGCCGACACCAAGTTGCGCAAAGCCATTTCGGGCTCACAAACGCTCATGACAGCCTTGCTGGGAACGCTGCTGGGTGTGGTTGCCGGCGCCATCCCCACCGTCGTGGTGCTCTCGCAGCAGCGCGGCTTCGCGATCGTGATTCCGTGGCTGCAGCTGACGCGCGCTGGCCCTCGCGGTCCCGCACTTTAGTGCGGCGGCCGCCTGGGTGCTCACGAAGGGCAAACTGCCCCTGACCAGGCGGCAAACGTTGGCCTGAGCCGGAAATCCACCATCTGGCATTGAGGTTTGGCCCAGGAGCGCCCGCCGCTGGCCGCAGGAACCACACCGCTGAACTATTTTTCCCCCCTCTGCCCGCTGGGGGGTTCTATGCGGGGCATCACACTGATACGGTCAAGGGTCTGTAATTGTGTTTGAAAACTAGGGGTAAATATGACAACGCCGTCAAACAGGGCCGTCGGGGAAGGGGATCTGCTGGTGCAGGATCCCAAGCTGCCGCCGGTGGCCGTGGATCCAGCCGAAGAAGCGCAAGCTCATAAGTGGACGCCACTGAAAATTGCCATTTGGGCAGCCATTGCGCTTTTGGGCGGCGTTGCCTGGGTCATGCTGGCAGTGGTCCGTGGTGAATCAGTCAACGCCATTTGGTTCGTTTTTGCCGCAATTTGCACCTACCTCATTGGTTACCGCTTTTATTCCAAGGTCATTGAGAAGCTCCTGCTCAAGCCCAATGACAAGCGGGCCACGCCGGCTGAATACAAGGCCGACGGCAAGGACTTTGTCCCCACCGACCGCAACGTACTTTTTGGACACCACTTTGCCGCCATTGCCGGGGCCGGACCCCTGGTGGGACCCATCCTGGCCGCCCAGATGGGTTATTTGCCCGGCACCATCTGGATCATTGTCGGCGTGGTGCTGGCAGGGGCCGTGCAGGACTACCTGGTCCTGTTCTTCTCCATGCGCCGTGGCGGGCGCTCCCTGGGCCAGATGGCCCGGGAGGAACTCGGTGTCATTGGCGGCACGGCGGCGCTGATTGCCACCTTGCTGATCATGATCATCATTGTGGCCATCCTGGCACTGGTGGTTGTCAACGCCCTGGGCGAATCCCCGTGGGGCGTGTTCTCCGTCTCCATGACCATCCCGATCGCTTTGTTCATGGGTGTATACCTGCGCTACCTGCGCCCCGGCAAGGTGCTGGAAGTCTCCCTCATCGGCGTCGTCCTGCTGCTGGCGGCCATCATTGGCGGCGGCATCGTGGCAGGAACCGAGTGGGGTGCGGCAGTCTTCACCCTGGACCGCACCACACTGGCCTGGGCCATCATCATCTACGGCTTCATTGCCGCGGTGCTTCCCGTGTGGCTGCTGCTGGCCCCGCGCGACTACCTCTCCACCTTCATGAAGATCGGCACCATTGTGATGCTGGCCGGCTCGATCGTGCTGGTCCGCCCGGAAATCACCGTCCCGGCGTTCAGCGAATTTGCCGGCCGTTCCGACGGCCCGGTCTTCTCCGGTGCCCTGTTCCCGTTCCTGTTTGTCACCATTGCCTGCGGCGCGCTCTCCGGATTCCACGCCCTGATCGCCTCCGGGACCACGCCCAAGCTGATCGAGAAGGAGCGCCAGGCCCGCTACATTGGTTACGGCGGCATGCTGATGGAGTCCTTCGTGGCCATCATGGCCCTCGTTGCGGCGCTGTCCATTGACCGCGGCATCTACTTCGCCATGAACTCCTCCGGCGCTGCCACCGGCGGCACCATTGAAGGCGCGGCGGCGTTTGTGAACTCGCTGGGCCTGACGGGTGTGGCCCTGGATCCGGCGCTGCTGGCGCAGACCGCGTCCGACGTCGGCGAAGAGTCCATTGTGTCCCGCACCGGCGGCGCGCCCACGCTGGCCGTGGGACTTGCGCACATCATGCAGCAGGTGGCGGGCGGTGCCGGCATGATGAGCTTCTGGTACCACTTCGCCATCATGTTTGAAGCCCTGTTCATCCTCACGGCCGTCGACGCCGGAACCCGCGTGGCCCGCTTCATGCTGCAGGATTCCATTGGCAACTTTGTCCCCAGGTTCAAGGACACCTCGTGGCGGTTGGGATCCTGGATCACCACCGCCATCATGGTGGCCGGCTGGGGCGCCATTTTGATCATGGGCGTCACCGATCCGCTCGGCGGCATCAACACCTTGTTCCCGCTCTTTGGCATTGCCAACCAGCTGTTGGCGGCCATTGCCCTGGCCGTGTGCCTGACCATCATCTCCAAGTACACGCACGTGAAATACGTCTGGATTGTGGCCCTGCCGCTGGTCTTTGTCACGGTGGTCACGGTGGTGGCGTCGTTCCAGAAGATCTTCTCCACCATCCCGGCCGTTGGTTACTGGGCCCAGCACAATGCGTTCAAGGTGGCCCTGGCCGACGGCAAGACCAGCTTCGGCACGGCCAAGAGCGTCGAAGCCATGGAGGCGGTGGTCCGCAACACCTTCGTGCAGGGTTCGCTGTCCATCATCTTTGTGGTGCTGTCATTGATTGTGATTACGACGGCGCTGCTGGTCGCCGTCCGCTCCTACCGTGCAGGTGGTGGGGCCAGCGCGGAGGATCCGGCCGTGGTCTCAAGGATCTACGCCCCGGCGCAGATCCTGCCCAACAAGATTGAGAAGGACCTGCAAAAACAGTGGGCCGAGTCCGGCAAACAATCGGCCCGGAGTCACCACTAGCCATGGAAATGCTGCGAAGTGCCGCCCGCGGAGTGGGGCTGGTGGGCAAATACCTCAAAGGTGTCCTGGGCGAGGATGCCTACGAGAAATATTTGGCCCACCACCAGGCCACGGCCTGCACCACCGCGCCCATGACCGTGCGGGAGTTTTGGCGGGACAAGACCGACCGCCAGGACGCCAACCCCGAAGGCCGCTGCTGCTAAGCAAAGCGCCGTGGCACAGCCCGCAAAGGAACGCCCAGTGCGTGCCTTTGCGGGCTGTTGGCCTTAACGCCGCGCGTCGCCGCGCTGCAACCGCAGGACGGCGGGGACCGGGCCGTGAGAGACTGGCAGCATGAGCGAAAACGCGCCGAAGTCAGACGCCTCCGAAGCAGCGGCAAAGCCCGCGCCAGATGCTGCCGCGCCCCAGGACCCTGCCTTGACGGAGCTGGTGGATCAGCCCGCCAAGGTCATGCGCATTGGGACCATGATCAAGCAATTGCTGGACGAGGTGAAGAGCGCCCCGCTGGATGAGGCGGCGCGAAACCGCCTGGCGGAAGTCCATGCGGCGTCCATTGCGGAGTTGGAGGACGGCCTGGCGCCGGAACTGATCGCCGAGCTGCGCCGCCTGAGCCTGCCCCTTTCCGCGTACAGGGCCCCCTCCGAGGCCGAGCTGCGCATTGCCCAAGCCCAGCTGGTGGGTTGGCTGGAAGGCTTGTTCCGGGGCATTCAAACGGCCCTGGCGGCGCAGGAGCTGGCCAACAAGCAAATGGCGGCACGTCTGGCCATGCGCCAGCTTCCGGCGGGGACGGTCATAGCCCCGGGCGTGGTGATTGGTGAAAACGGAGAACCGCAGCGGGCCGGTGCCCCCCACCCCGGCCCCCAGCCCCAGGGCGGCGCAGGCCACCTTGATCCCAGCAGTCCCGGGCAGTACCTGTAACGGGCATGTTCAAGGGCTTGTTTAGCGCTGCGCGCCAATCCAAGAAGGACGACGCCGAACTGGGCAAGGGTGTGTGGCGCCGGGCCTACGACCGCTTCCACCGCGGCCTGGACCGTTTCCACCAAATGCTGGAGGGGCTGGAAGCGGCCAGTTTTGAGCACAGCGACGCCGGTGCCCGGGCCGCCGAATGCTACGGGCCGATGGTTGCGGTGGCCGATGCCTTGGCGGAGCTGCTCCCCGAGGTGCGCCGCATTGCCGCGGCAGCCCACGCCGCCGCCCCCAGCGAAGGCATGGAAATTCCCCTGGGCACTGGCGGAAAGTTCAATGACGTGCACCGGGAACTGTCCCGTGCCGGCAACGCACTTGCCGCGGCGTCGGAGGCGCTGGCGCTGGTGCGCCTCGGCGCCGGGGAGGTCTCAGGCGTGAAACTCAAGGCCTCCATTGTGGGCCAGCACATCACCCGCGCTGCCGGGCTGCTGCAGGGTGAAGCGCCCAAGTAGCAGCACGGGCAGCGGCGGCAACCAGTAAGGCCACAAAAAAACCCCGCAGCCCTTGACTTGCAAGGAACGCGGGGTTTTCGTGGAGCCTCCAAACAGAATCGAACTGTTGACCTTTTCATTACGAGTGAAACGCTCTACCAACTGAGCTATGGAGGCCTGTGCCTGCCTGCCGGTCCGGAAGCGGACCAACGTGCTGAACACAAACAACAACTCTAATATGCGCGGGGCGGATGTACAAAATCCGCCCCGCGCAGGGATGCGGCGGTCAGCAGCTGGTACCCGATGCCGGCACTGTGCCGTCCACAAAGTAGGCATCCACCAGCGAGGTCAGGCACTCATTGGCGCGGCCATACGCGGTGTGGCCCTCACCCTCCCAGCTGACCAGCACCCCGGAATCCAACTGTCCGGCCAGGGCTTTGGACCACTGGTAGGGGGTGGCGGGATCGCCCGTGGTGCCAATGACCAGGATGGGGCCCGCGCCGGCGGCCGCAATGGGCTCCAGCGTGCCGGTGGGCTCATGTGGCCATCCCGTGCAGCTGAGCCCCGAGTAGCCCAGCAGGCCGCCAAAGGTGGGGGCAGCTTCCTGCAACAGCTTGGACTGCTCACGCATATGCGCCAAGTCCGAGTTCATGGGGTAGTCCAGGCAGTTGATGGCGGTGAAGGCCGCAGCGGTGTTGGAGTTGTACCTGCCTTCCGGGTCGCGGTCGGCGGAGTAGTCCGTCAGCAGCAGCATGCCGGAGGCGTCCCCGGCCACAGCCTGCGCCAAGGCGCCCTTCAGCGGCTCCCACAAATCGGTGGAGTACATGGCAAAGGCAATGGCGTTGGTGAACTCCGTCCCGGTCACCACCCGGTTTTGCGGGGTTTGCTGCGGGGTTTGCGTGTAGATTTCCTGCAGCGAACGGATTTGTCCCAGCGCCTGCTCCTTGGTGCCCGTCACGGGGCAGTCGGCGCCGGACAGGCAGTCTTCCACCCATGCCCCCAAGGCATTCTCAAAACCCACCGCCTGGCCCATGGAAACCTGGTCAATGTCCAGTGTGGGATCCATGGCGCCGTCCAGGGAGAACTTCCCCACCCGCTCCGGGAACAAACCGGCGTAGGTGGCGCCGAGCTTGGTGCCGTAGGAGAAGCCCATGTAGTTCAGCGCCTTGTCCCCCACCACGGCACGCAAAATGTCCATGTCGCGGGCCGAGCTGGCAGTGTCCACATGCTCCAGCACGTCACCGGAATTCTGCACGCACAGTTCGCTCTGCTTCCTGGATTCCGCCTGGGCGCGGGCAAAGTCGGCGTCGTTTGACAGGTCAAAGCTGAGCTGCCGGGAGGCATCCATTTGTTCGTCGCTCAGGCACTTCACCCCGGCTGAACGCTGCACCCCCCGGGGATCGAAGCCCACCACGTCATAGGACTTGCGCAGTTTGTCTGAAAAGTAGCTTCTGGCCCCATCCTTGACCATGTTCACGCCCGAACCGCCGGGGCCCCCTGGATTGACCAGCATGGAACCCATCTTGTTGCCGCTGGCCGGCAGCCGGATGGCGGAAATTTTTATGGAATCCGTCTTGGGCGCGTCATAGTCAAGCGGAACCTCCACTTCGGCGCATTGAAAACCACCGTTGCATGAACTCCACGTCACCGCCTGGGTGTAGAAATCACGCAGCTCAGCGGGCACATCCCCCACGATCTGCGGATCGGCGGAGGTGGTCACATCCGGTTCCGTGCCCACCGAACAGGAGGCAAGCAGCAGCGCCACTGCGGCCACTGCGGCGGTGAGGGAGGCGCGGAGGGCAGGAGGGCGTGGAACATTTCCGGCTGACATGTCAAAGGTCCTTTACAACTTAGAGCAGGCTGACGGCCATGGCTTCAAGGGCCAAAAGCGGGGCAACATTGGTGGTGGTCAGGCGGCGGCGCACGGAATTGACGGCGTCCATGCGGGCCAGGGTTTTTTCAGGCCGGGACGCAGCGGCAAAGTCCAGCAGCCCGGCACGCAGGGGTTCATTGACCAGATCCACGGGTGCACCCCCGCCGGCGTCCAGCTGGAGCACCAGCACATCGCGGTAAAACGACAACAGATCCGTCAAGGCCCGGTCGAGGTGGTCGGTGACGGATCGTTTGGCGCGGCGCTTCTGATCCTCCTCCAGGGCCCGGACCTGGGAGCGGATGGGTGGCGGCAGGGTGCCGGTTTCCGGGGCACCAAGGGAACGCAGCAGCGCAGCCCTCTCGGCGGCGTCGCGCGTTTCATTGGAGGAGGTGGCCTCGGCCTGTGCCAACTCCAGCAACGACGCCGCCGCCTGCACCGCCGTCGTAATGTCACGCAGTGCCAGGGGCAGCCGGACCGTGGCATCGCGGCGTTCCCGCGCTCCGGCGTCAGTGGCCAGCCGCCGGGCAATGCCAATGTGGCTTTGCGCCGCACGGGCGGCGGTGGCGGCCAAGGCGGGTTCAATGCCGTCGCGGCGCACCAGCAGGGCGGCGACGTCATCCACCGGGGGCAGGCGCAGGGTCAGGGTGCGGCAGCGCGAACGGATGGTCACCAGCACATCGGCCGGGCTGGGCGCGCAAAGGATCCAGATGGTCCGTGGCGGCGGCTCTTCAATGGCTTTGAGCAAAACGTTGGTGGTGCGCTCGGCCATGCGGTCGGCGTCGCCCACAATCATCACGCGCCAACGGGCGGACGAGGGACTGTCATGGGCCTTGCGCACCAGGGCGCGGGCTTCTTCAATGGTGATGGTGGTTTTTTCCGTGGCAATGAACGTCACGTCGGCGTTGGTGCCGGACAAGGTGGTGTGGCAGGCCTTGCACACGCCGCAGCCGCGGGCCGGAAGTTCCTCCCGCTCACAGACCAGGGCGGCTGCAAACGCGAGCGCGGCATTGGAGCGGCCCGAACCGGGCGGGCCCGTCAGCAGCCAGGCATGGTTGGGTTTGGGGGATTGCGCGGCCCGGCGCAGCTGCGCCACCACCGCCTCCTGACCCTGCAGGTCCACCCAGACGCTCATGCGGCACCCATGGCTGCGTGGTGCTGCAACAGTTCCTGCACGCGTTGGGCAATGGCCCGGGCCAGGCCCGGGACGTCATCCCCGGCGGGAAGCACCAGGTAACGCTGCGGAGCGGCGGCTGCCAGTTCAAGAAAGGCACCGCGGATGGCGGCATGGAAATCATCGGGTTCGGATTCCATCCGGTCTTCCTGGGCTGCCCCGGCCGTGCGGCGCAGGCGGCCCTCGGCGGGGGCCACATCCAAAAGCACCGTCAGATCCGGCCACAGGCTGCTGGTGGCCCAGTCATTAAGGGAGGCGACGGCGTCAGTGCCCAAGCCCCGCCCCGTGCCCTGGTAGGCAATGGAGGAATCCGCGTAGCGGTCGCTGATGACAATGTCCCCGCGCAGCAGTGCCGGGGCAATGACCTGGCTGGCATGCGCGGCACGGGCGGCGGCAAAAATGAGGGCTTCGGTCTTCGCGTCAATCTCGCCCTGGCCATGCTCCAGCACCAGGGAACGCAGCTTTTCACCCACGGGGGTCCCGCCTGGTTCACGGGTCCGCACCACTGTCCGTCCGGCGTCGGACAATGCCTGGGAAAGCAGGCCGGCCTGAGTTGATTTTCCCGCGCCGTCGCCGCCTTCGAAAGCAATAAAAAGGCCCGGCGCAGGTGCAGAAGAAGTCATCACCTTCCTAGCCTACCGGGACAAGCTGGAAGTGCCTTGGGCCTCTTGCAACGCTCGCGTGTCACATAAATTGCCGCCCGAGAGATATCGCAGTCTAATCTGGAAGGCATGACCGACCAGCCAGCCGCGCACGCCCAAAATCTCAGCCCCGACACAGTGGTGGTGGCCGTGGGACGCCCCGCCCGCGAACACGACGCGCCCGTGAACCCGCCCATTGTGCTGTCCTCGACCTATGTGGGCACCGGAACCGTGGTGGACGGCGACCGCGCCTATGGCCGCTACTCCAACCCCACCTGGGATCCGCTGGAGGAGGCGCTCGCCGCGCTGGAAGGCGCCACCGCGCCGGGCCTGATTTTCAGCTCCGGCCTGGCGGCGGCCTCGGCGGCACTGTCCCTGATCCCGGCCGGCGGCGTGCTGGTCATGCCCCGGCATTCATACCAGGGCGCGCTGGTCATGGCGCAGGAACTGGCCGCCAAGGGCCTGTTCACGCTGCGGATTGTGGACATTGCCCGCAAGGACGAGGTCATTGCCGCGCTGACCGGCGCGGGGGAGAGCGCCGCGGACATGCTGTGGCTGGAAAGCCCCACCAACCCCATGCTGGAGGTGGCCGACATTGCCGTGTTGTGCCGGGCCGCGCACGCCGTGGGGGCGCTGGTGGTCACCGACAACACCTTCTCCACCCCGCTGGTGCAAAAACCGTTGGAACTGGGCTCGGACATTGTGCTGCACTCGGTCACCAAATACCTGGCCGGCCACTCCGATGTGGTCCTGGGCGCACTGGTCACTTCAAACACCCAATTGCACGGGCAGCTGCTCCACCACCGTTCCATCCACGGTGCCATCGCCGGTCCCTTTGAGGCCTGGCTGGCGCTGCGCGGCTTGCGGACCCTGGCCCTGCGCGTGGAGCGCTCGCAGGCCAGCGCCATGGAATTGGCGCAGCGGCTGGATGCGCACGACGGCGTGGCCCGGGTCCGGTTCCCCGGTCTGCCCTCGGATCCCGGCCATGTCCGTGCCGCGGCGCAGATGCACGGCTTTGGTTCCGTCCTCTGCATTGAGGTGGCCGGCGGCGCGGACGCAGCCAACGCCGTGGTTGATGCCCTGGCGCTGTGGACCCCTGCCACCTCCCTGGGCGGGGTGGAATCCCTCGTTGAGCGCCGCCGCCGCCACGCCAATGAACCGCAGTCAGTGCCGGAGAACCTTTTGCGTCTGAGCGTGGGCATTGAAAACCTCGAGGACCTGTGGGCTGATTTGGAGCAGGCCCTCAACGGCGTCCGGGCCGGCCGCGGCCCGGACGCGAAGGTGTAAATTCCCTGTCCATTCCCAGCCAGCTCCTCCTGCCATCCGGCACAGCTGACTGTAAGCTGGTGAGGTGTTCACCATCTTGTATTTTGCCGAGTTCATTATTCTGACGACCCTGGGTCTTGTGGCCTTCGGCGTCCAGCTGTGGGCGTTCAGCCATGCCGTGCGCACCCCGGCTGCCGACTTTGAACGCGTCTACAAGCGCACCAAGACATTTTGGGCGGCGCTGACAGGCGGCGCAGCCTTCTTCGGCTTCCTCTTTGTCATTGTGCCGCTCTCCACGCTGCGGGCGCCCGGATTGGGCTTTGGCATGTTGATGACCCTGGCCGGCGTCACTGCTGCCGGGGTGTACCTGGCCGATGTGCGTCCCGCCCTCGCCGAGGTGCGCGGCCGCGGCCGGGGCAATCAAAACCGCGGCACTTCCTGGTAGGACCTCCGCCGCTGCTGCGCCGCTGCTGGGCTTGACCGCGCACGTTCCCGCCATTGCTGGGCTTGACCGCGCACGTTCCCGCCATTGCTGGGCTTGACCGCGCACGTTCCCGCCATTGCTGGGCTTGACCGCGCATGTCCCCGCCGCTGTTGGGTTTGACCGCGCACGTCCCCGCCGTTGTTGGGCGTGACCGCGCACGTCCCCGCTTTTGTTGGGCGTGACCGCGCACGTCTCCGCTTTTGTTGGGCTTGACCGCGCACGTCCCCGCTTTTCGCGCATCGGGGGAGGTGCGCGAAAAGCGGGGA
>NZ_JBHUYE010000009.1:0-129652 GCF_042668835.1 Specibacter sp. NPDC057265 | reverse complement strand
GGGCAACCCGCGCCACCGGCTTTTTGCATTCCCGGCGGCTATGATGGGGGAGATCCCTTGTGCCCCACCAGCCCTGAAAGCACCATGAGCGAAAATTCCTTGCCCAGCACCCGCACGCCAGCCCCGGCAACACGCAGGAAGCTCCTCTGGTTCTGGCTGGCCGTGGCCGCCTTCGCCTACCTTTGCGATCAACTGAGCAAATGGTGGGTCAGCTCCTCCCTGGAACTGGGCGAACGCGTCCCGGTGATACCAGGGCTGCTGCAGTGGTACCACATCCTCAACCCGGGAGCCGCCTTTTCCATTGGCGAGGACTTCACCTGGGTCTTCACCATTGTCATGGTCGTTGTGTCCGGCCTGATTGTCTTCATGGGCCGCAAACTTGGTTCCGCCTGGTGGGCCCTGGGGCTGGGACTGGTCCTTGGCGGTGCCCTGGGAAACCTGACCGACAGGCTTTTGCGGCCGCCGTCCTTTGGCATGGGGCATGTGGTGGACTTCATTTCCTTCCCCAATTTTGCCATTTTCAACGTCGCCGACATGGCGGTGGTGGGCGGTGTTGCCACCATCTGCCTTTTGACCCTGTTGGGGATCTCTGTGGACGGGCGCAAGACGCCCTCCGCCCCTACCGCCGCGGCCTCCGCAGCCGCCCAGGAGGCCAGCAATGACTGAATGCTTTACCGCGCCCGACGAACTGGCAGGCAAGCGGGCCGACGCCGGACTGGCCGCGCTGCTGGGCATCTCACGTTCCGCTGCGGCCCTGCTGTGCGCTGAAGGCAATGTGCTCCAGGACGGGGCGGTGCTGGGCAAAAGCGAGAAAATCCGTGCCGGGGCCCAAGTGCAGGTGAGCGTGCCGGCCCGCCGGGACCCGCTGGAAGTGGTGGTGGAGCCCGTCGAGGGTTTGCGCATCCTGCTCGATGACGACGATTTCGTGGTGGTGGACAAACCCGTCGGCGTTGCCGCGCACCCGTCCCCGGGGTGGGTGGGGCCCACGGTGGTCGGCGGACTGGCCGCCGCAGGTTTCCGGATTTCCACCTCCGGCGCGCCCGAGCGGGTGGGCATTGTCCACCGCCTGGACGTGGGCACCTCCGGGGCCATGGTGGTGGCCAAGACGGAGCACGCCTACACCGTGTTGAAGCAGGCCTTCCGGGACCGCACCGTGGAGAAGGTCTACCACGCGGTGGTGCAGGGACTTCCCGACCCGCTGAAGGGAACCATTGACGCCCCCATTGGCAGGCACCCGGGCCATGATTGGCGCTTTGCCGTGCTGGAGGGCGGCCGCCCCTCCATCACCCACTATGAGGTTCTGGAGGCCTTTGGCAAGGCCGCCCACGTCCAGGTGCATTTGGAGACCGGGCGGACCCATCAAATCCGCGTGCATTTTTCAGCACTACGCCACCCCTGCGCCGGTGACTTGACCTACGGCGCGGACCCCGCCCTGGCAGCGGAACTGGGCCTGACGCGCCAGTGGCTGCACGCCCGGCAGCTGGGGTTCACCCACCCGTCGTCGGGGGAGTGGGTCACCGTCAGCAGCCCCTACCCGCAGGATCTCAGCTACGCCCTGGACCACCTGCGCGGGGAACACTGACACATCCTTCCCGCCGGCAGGTGCGGGCCGGACGCGGCGACCCCCGGCCCGGTCCGGCCACGTAGAATGGTCCAGTGGCTAGTTCATCGACTGACAGTTTTGTCCATCTCCATACGCACACTGAGTACTCCATGCTGGACGGGGCCGCGCGGCTGACGGAGCTCTTCGACGAAGCCAAACGGCTTCAGATGCCCGCCCTTGCCACCACCGACCACGGCTACTTGTTTGGCGCGTTCGATTTTTGGCGCAAAGCCACCGACGCGGGAATCAAGCCCATCATCGGGGTGGAAGCCTATGTCACCCCGGGCACGGCGCGCACCGACAAGACCAGGGTCAAATGGCGCACGGAGGAATCGCAGAAAAAGGACGATGTCTCCGGCGGTGGCTTCTACACGCACATGACCCTGCTCAGCTACAACAACCAAGGCATGCGCAACTTGTTCCGGGCCTCCTCCATTGGTTCCCTGGACTCACCCATGGGCAAGTACCCCCGGCTGGACCGGGAGCTGCTCAATGAATACCATTCGGGTCTCATTGCCACCACCGGCTGCCCCTCCGGCGAGGTACAGACCCGGCTGCGTCTGGGCCAGTACAACGAGGCCAAGGCCGCGGCCGCGGAATTCCAGGACATCTTTGGCAAGGAAAACTTCTTTTGCGAGCTGATGGACCATGGGCTGGACATTGAACGCCGGGTCACCAAGGACCTGCTGAGGCTGGCCCGGGAACTGGACATCCCCCTGGTGGCCACCAATGACCTGCACTACACGCACGAGCATGACGCCAAGGCCCACGAGGCCCTGCTGGCGCTGCAGTCGGCCTCGACCCTGACCGAACCCAGCTATGACCAGGGCGGCAAGCGCTTTGCCTTCAATGGCAGCGGCTACTACTTGAAGTCCCCGGCGGAGATGCGCCAGCTGTTTGCAGAGCTGCCGCAGGCGTGCGACAACACGCTGCTCATTGCCGAGCGCTGCGAGGTGTCCTTCAACACCGAAGCCAACTACATGCCGCGGTTCCCCTGCCCGCCCGGGGAGGATGAAACGTCCTGGCTGGTCAAGGAGGTCGACGCCGGGCTGAAGTACCGCTACCCGGCGGGCATTCCCGACGATGTGCGCAAGCAGGCCGATTACGAACTCGACGTCATTACCCGCATGGGCTTCCCCGGCTACTTCCTGGTGGTGGCCGACTTCATCAACTGGTCCAAGGACCAGGGCATACGGGTGGGCCCCGGACGTGGTTCCGGTGCCGGTTCCATGGTGGCCTACGCCCTGCGCATCACGGATTTGGATCCGCTGCGCCACGGCCTGATCTTTGAGCGCTTTCTAAACCCGGAGCGCGTCTCCATGCCCGACTTTGACGTGGACTTCGATGACCGGCGCCGGCACGAAGTCATCAAGTACGTGACTGAAAAGTACGGCGACGAGCGCGTGGCCATGATTGTCACCTACGGCAGCATTAAGACCAAGCAGGCCCTGAAGGATTCCTCCCGCGTCCTGGGCCACCCCTTCAGCATGGGTGAAATGCTCACCAAGGCACTGCCCCCGGCCGTCATGGCCAAGGACATCCTGCTCAACGACATTGAGAACCCGGAGGCCAAGCGTTACGGCGAAGCCCAGGATTTCCGCAATTTGATCGCCAGCGACCCGGAGGCCGCCAAGGTCTTTGAGCTCTCCAAGGGCCTGGAGGGCCTCAAGCGCCAGTGGGGCGTGCACGCGGCCGGTGTGATCATGAGCTCCGATCCCATCATTGACGTCATTCCCATCATGCGCCGGATCCAGGACGGGCAGGTGATCACGCAGTTCGACTACCCCACGGCCGAGGGCCTGGGGCTGATCAAGATGGACTTTTTGGGGCTGCGGAACCTCACCATCATCACCGACGCCTTGGAGAACATCCAGGCCAACCAGGGCATTGACCTGGACTTGGAACGCCTTGAGCTTGATGACGGACCCTCCTATGAACTGATGGCCCGCGGCGACACGCTGGGCGTGTTCCAGCTGGACGGCGGGCCCATGCGCGGGCTGCTGAAGCTGATGCGGCCGGACAACTTTGAAGACATCTCCGCCGTGCTGGCCCTGTACCGGCCAGGTCCCATGGGCGCTGATTCGCACACCAACTATGCGCTGCGCAAAAACGGCCTGCAGCCCATCACGCCCATCCACCCGGAACTGGAGGAGCCGCTGGCCGAAATTTTGGGCGGCACCTATGGCCTCATTGTCTACCAGGAGCAGGTGATGTCCATTGCCCAGAAACTGGCCGGTTATTCCCTGGGCCGGGCTGACATTCTGCGCCGCGCCATGGGCAAGAAGAAGAAGTCGGAGCTGGACAAGCAGTACGCAGGCTTCCGTCAGGGCATGATGGACAACGGCTACTCCGAAGCCGCCGTCGCCACGCTCTGGGCCATCCTGCTGCCCTTCTCCGACTACGCCTTCAACAAGGCGCACTCCGCCGCCTACGGTGTCATCAGTTACTGGACCGCCTACCTGAAGGCCCATTTTCCTGCCGAATACATGGCAGCGCTGCTCACCAGCGTGGGCGATGACAAGGACAAGCTGGCGCTGTACCTCAATGAGTGCCGCCGCATGGGCATCACCGTGCTGGCCCCGGATGTGAATGAATCGGCGCTGAACTTCACCCCCGTGGGCGGGGACATCCGCTTCGGCATGGGCGCCATCCGCAATGTGGGCGCCAATGTGGTCAACGGGCTGGTGGAGGCGCGGCAGGAGCGCGGGAACTTTGAGAACTTCTCCGACTTCCTGCTGAAGGTTCCGGCGGTGGTATGCAACAAGCGCACCATTGAATCCCTGATCAAGGCCGGGGCCTTTGACTCCTTGGGGCACGCCCGCCGGGCCCTGGTGATGATCCACGAAGAGGCCGTGGACTCGGTCATCACCATTAAACGCAATGAGGCCGTGGGGCAGTTTGACCTCTTTGCCGGCCTCGGCGGTGAAGCCGAACCGGAATCGGCGCTGACCACCGAAATTCCCGACCTGCCCGAATGGGACAAGAAGGACAAGCTGGCCTTTGAGCGCGACATGCTGGGGCTCTATGTCTCGGATCATCCGCTGCGCGGGCTGGAAGGAATCCTGAGCCAAAACGCCGACCAGTCCATCACCCAGGTGCTTGCCGACGACGGCCCGCAGGACGGGCACATCATCACCATTTCCGGCATGATCACGAACCTGCAGCGGCGCATTGCCAAAAGCAGCGGCAACCCCTATGCACGCTGCGAAGTGGAGGATCTGGGCGGCTCCCTGGAGGTGATGTTCTTTGGCCAGGTGTATGGCCCCATTGCCAATGTGCTGGCCGAGGACCTCATTGTGGTGGTCAAGGGCCGCCTGCAAAAGCGTGACGACGGGGCCATCACTCTCAATGCCATGGAACTTTCCGTGCCCGACCTCAGTGAGGGACTGTCCGGACCGCTGGTGATTTCGCTGCCCGAACACAAGGCCAACGAGCAGGTGCTCACCGCTTTAAAGCAGGTGCTGGCAGACCACCGCGGCAACACCGAGGTCAAAATGCACCTGCTGGGTGCACGCGCCGTAAAGGTCATGAAACTGCCCCTGCATCACCGCGTCAATCCCACCCCCGCCCTGTTCGGGGACTTGAAGGTGCTGCTGGGACCGGCCTGCCTTGAAAGCTGAGGGCAGCCGGGCGGCGGTACGGTGGAACCATGAGTGAGACCCGGATTCCGCCAGCCGCCGCCGCGCAGGCCGCCAACGTCCCGGAGGGCACCGGCTTCACAGCAGCCGGCCCCGCCAGGCTGCGCACCACTGCCGGGCGCCGCCAACTGCGCAGGCGCGTCCGCCCGGGCGCACCGTGGTGGCGGCGCTGTCTGGACTTTGCCGTTGCGACGGGGGTGGCTGTGGGCGGGCTGTGGTTCCTGGTGGCACCCGGGGGCGCCCTGCAGGGGGACCGCAGCGACTTCAACTCCTGGTTTGCCCGGGATGCGGTGCTGGGAATCCTGCTGTGCGCCGCAGGCATCGCCACCGCAGTGCACGGGATGCTGGTCCGCCAGGGTGCGGACCGGGCAGCTTTGCACCGGCAGGAAAATTCCTGGGCCTTTGCGGCCGTTCTGACCCTGGCCGCGATGCTCGGTGCCGTGCTGGCGTGGCGCACCGGAGTCTTTGCCGGGGACCTTTTCCAGTCCCCGCCGGCGAACATGGCCAATCCCAGCATGGTGTTTTCCCTCCGGTCGGGGGCCGCGCTGCTGTTGTGGCCGCTGTCGAGCATGCTGGTGGTGTTCATTTGGTCGGCGCTGTCCCCGCAAGCCACGGCCGAAGCCGCGACCGAAGCCGCTCCGGAAGCCACGACCGAAGCCGCTCCGGAAGCCACGGCCGAAGCCGCCCCGGGGGCCGGGGCGTAGCTGGCGGCCGGCGGCTGCGCCACCGTCCGCCGGCAACGGGTAAACTCAAATGCTGTGAGCACTCTTGAATCTCCTACGCCCCTGCCCGCCGGCAACGCCCGCACAGTGCTGCGCCGCACCGATCTGCGTGGACTCACGCTGAGCCTGGCTGAGTTGAAGTCAGCGGTGCCCCGCACGGCCGCGGCCACCGTCACCACGGCGGAGGCAGCCGTGGAACTCATCATTGGCCAGGTCCGTGAAAACGGGCACGCCGCCCTGGCGCAGCTGGCCCAAAAGTTTGACGGCGTCAGCCAGGAACACCCCCGCGTGCCGGCCGCGGCGCTGGCCCACGCCCTGGCCACCCTCGATCCGCAGCTGCGTGCGGCCCTGGAGGAGTCCATTGCCCGGGCCACTGCCTTTGCCCAGGCGTCCAAGCCCGCCAACGTCGATTTTCCCGTGGCCAACGGCGCCGTGGTGTCCGCACACTGGATTCCGGTGCGCCGGGTGGGTTTGTACGTTCCGGGCGGCTTGGCCGCCTACCCTTCCTCGGTGATCATGAATGTGGTTCCGGCGTTGGCCGCCGGCGTCAGTTCGGTGGCATTGGCCTCGCCGCCGCAGCAGGACAACGGCGGTTTGCCTGAAAGCACCGTGCTGGCGGCGGCCGCACTGCTGGGCATTGAGGAGGTGTACGCCATGGGCGGCGCCCAAGCCATTGCCGCCTTCGCCTACGGCGTGGCGGCCGGCAGCAGCGTCAATGGCGCGGGGGAGGAGATTGAAGCCGTTGACGTGGTCACGGGGCCGGGCAACATTTTTGTCGCCACCGCCAAACGGCTGGTCAAGGGCGTGGTGGGCATCGACTCCGAGGCCGGGGCCACGGAAATTGCGGTCCTGGCCGACGACGGCGCCAACCCCATTTTTGTGGCCGCGGACCTCATCAGCCAGGCCGAGCATGATCCCAACGCCGCCTCGGTGCTGGTGACTGATTCGCCCGGACTTGCCGACGCCGTCGAAGCTGAACTGCTGCGGCAGGTGGCGCTGACCACGCACCGCGAACGCGTCGAGGCGGCCTTGGCCGGTCCCCAGTCGGGCATTGTGCTCGTCGATGACATGGCACAGGGGGTGGAGGTGTGCAACGCCTACGCCGCCGAACATCTTGAGGTGGTGACCCGCAATGCCGAGCAGCTGGCCAGCCGGATCACCAGCGCCGGCGCCATCTTTGTGGGCGACTACAGCCCGGTGAGCCTGGGGGACTACTGCGCCGGATCCAACCACGTCCTGCCCACGTCCGGCACGGCCGCCTTCTCTTCGGGCCTGAACGTGACGACCTTCCTGCGCGCGGTCCAGCTGATCAACTACAGCAAGGACGCCCTGCAGGAAGTGGCCGACCACGTGGTGAACCTGTCCCGCGCCGAGGGCCTGCCGGCCCACGGTGACGCTGTGGCGGTCCGGTTTGCCTAAGTTACACAATTGTCATTCGTTGCGGGCCAACCCTAGACTGGGACACACCACGACCTGAAGGACACTGTATGTACTGCCCGTTCTGCCGCAATCCCGATTCCAGGGTTGTTGATTCACGGCTCGCGGACGACGGCTCCGCCATCCGCCGGCGCCGCCAGTGCACGCAATGCGGGCGCCGGTTCAGCACCGTGGAAACAGCCAGCCTCTCGGTCACCAAACGCTCCGGAGTGGCTGAGCCCTTTAGCCGCAGCAAAGTCATCAGCGGTGTCCGCAAGGCATGCCAGGGCCGGCCGGTGACCGATGACGACCTGGCCATGCTGGCACAGGAAGTGGAAGAGTCCATCCGTGCCAGCGGTGCCGCTGAAATTGATGCGAACAATGTGGGTTTGGCCATTTTGGCGCCGCTGCGGCGGCTGGATCTGGTGGCATATCTGCGCTTCGCCAGCGTCTACCAGGCCTTTGAATCGCTGGAGGACTTCGAGTCGGCCATTGCGCAGTTGCGCAGTGAACCCGCACTTTCCCCGCAGCAGCTGGCCAGCCAGGCCTAGTTTCCCGGTTCCTGGCCGGCCAGCTGCCCGTGGGCGGCTCTAGCCGGTGATTTTGTGGTGCATGGCCACCTGCAGGGCCCCGCCCACAATGCCGGCATTGTTGGCCAGTTGTGCCGGGACAATTTTGGTGCGGAGCTTCAGCTGCGGCAGGTAGTCCTCGCTGCGCTTGGAAATGCCGCCGCCCACAATGAACAGCTCGGGGGAGAACAGGAACTCCACGTGGGAGAAATACCGCTGCAAACGTACGGCGTACTGGTCCCAGTCAAGGTTGTCGCGTTCGCGGGCGCTGGCCGAGGCCCGCGACTCGGCGCTGCCACCATCGATTTCCAAATGCCCCAGTTCCACATTGGGGATCAGTTTGCCGTTGTAGATGAAGGCCGAGCCGATGCCTGTGCCGAGGGTGATGACCAGCACCGTGCCCTTGACGTCCTTCCCGGCGCCGTACCGTGCCTCGGCCAGGCCTGCGGCATCGGCATCATTGATCACCTGCACGTCACGGCCCAGTTCCTGCGTGAAGATCCTGTCCACATCGGCATTGATCCAGGATTTGTCCACGTTGGCAGCGGAGAGCGAGACGCCGTGGGAAATGATGGCGGGAAAGGTGATGCCAATGGGGCTTGTCGCCGCCGGGGCGTGCTCGCGGCCTGACAGCTCCGCCACAATGGCCCGGACCACCTTGGCAACTTCCTGGGGGGTGGAGGGGGTGGGTGTGGGAATGCGGAAACGCTCACCCACCACCTTTCCGGTGGCAAGGTCAACAATGCCGCCCTTAATGCCCGTGCCGCCAATGTCTACGCCAATTACTGTCGCTGCTGAGTGCTTCTTGGACATGCGTCCTCCGAGGTTAGTGGGATCAAACTGGGGTGCGTGTTGCTGCCGTGAGCGGGCACGGCCAAGGCGGTTTCCGGTCGCTAGGGCAGGGTGAGCACTTCGGCGCCGGTGGCGGTGACCACCAGGGTGTGCTCAAACTGGGCGGTGCGCTTCCGGTCGCGGGTGACAACCGTCCAGTCGTCCTCCCACATGTCCCAGTCAATGGTTCCCAAAGTGAGCATAGGTTCGATAGTAAACACCATGCCCTCTTCCAGCACAGTGTTGTACGCCGGCGCCGCGTCATAATGCGGAATAATCAAACCCGTGTGGAAGGCTTCACCGACGCCGTGACCGGTGAAGTCCCGGACCACCCCGTAGCCAAAGCGTTTGGCGTAGGAGGATATGGTGCGGCCAATGACATTGATTTCCCGTCCCGGCGCCACGGCCCGGATGGCCCGGTTCAGGGACTCCTGCGTACGTTCCACCAGCAGCCGGGATTCTTCATCAACGTCACCGACGTTGAAGGTCCAGTTGGTGTCGCCGTGCACGCCGTTCTTGTACGCTGTGATGTCGATGTTGAGGATGTCGCCGTCCTGCACCACCGTGCTGTCCGGGATGCCATGGCAAATGACCTCGTTCAGGGACGAGCACAGCGATTTGGGGAAGCCCCGGTAGCCCAGTGTTGAGGGGTACGCCTGGTGATCGAGCAAAAACTCGTGTCCAATGCGGTCGAGGGCGTCGGTGGTGACGCCGGGAACAATGTGCCTGCCAACCTCCACAATGGCCTGGGCGGCGATTTTGGCCGAAATGCGGATTTTTTCCAGCGTTTCGGCGTCCTTCACCTCGGTTCCGGTGAACGGTGCCGGGCCGGCCTTGCCAACATACTCCGGGCGGGGGATGTTGCGGGGGACCGGACGTTCCGGGGTGATCGTTCCGGGAGCAAGCTTGCCAAGGGGTGCGTGGGTGGCGGTTGAAGACATAGCAACCATCCTATATTTCTTTGGCCCCAATGGCGTGTCGCCTCCCCGTGGCGCCCGGGTGCGGTTGCACCGGATCCCCGTGCCGTCCCGGTAACTATGATGGGGGCAGTGGGAAAGCCACATTCAAAACGATCGTGGAGGCAGCAGTGGCACAGTACTGGTACAACGTTCAAACCCATCAAGTGGAAAAGGATGCCCAATCGGGGTGGAAGTCACTGATTGGCCCGTACGACACTTTTGAGCAGGCGCAGCAGGCCCTGGCCAAGGTCCAGGCACGCAACGAGCAGGCGGACGCCCTGGACGAGGAAGACGGCGCCTAGCTTCCGGGAAGCGCCGCCGGCTGCGGCCGGGCCCCCTGCAGCTGCCCGGGCGCAGCCAGGGCTGCCGGGGGCGGCTAGAAGCTGTGCTCCTGGCCCGGAAAGATCCCCGAGCGGACCTCATCGCCGTATTCCTTGGCGGCCTCGGCCAAAATGGTGCGCAGCTGGGCGTATTGCTTGACGAATTTCGCCATTTTGCCGGTGCGGAGCCCGGCCATGTCCTGCCACACCAAAACCTGGCCGGTGGTTGAACTGCCGGCGCCAATGCCCACCGTTGGCACGGACACGGCAGCCTCCACGGCGGCGGCTGCGGTGGCGGGGACCATTTCCATCAACACGCAAAAGGCCCCGGCATCCGCCAGCGCCACGGCGTCGTCAACGAGGGCCTGGGCCAGATCGCCGCGGCCCTGGACACGGTATCCGCCCAGCACATGCTCGCTTTGCGGGGTGAAGCCAATATGGGCCATGACCGGAATGCCGGCCTCGGTCAGGGCACGCACCGTGGGGGCGTAGTAGGCGCCGCCTTCCATCTTGACCGCGTGCACCAACCCCTCCTTCATCAAGCGCACCGAGGAGGCAACGGCCTGTTGCGGGGATTGTTCGTAGCTGCCAAACGGCAGATCGGCAACGACCAGGGCGCGCTTGGCGCCGGCGGTGACGGCGCGGGAAAAAATGATCATTTCCTCCAGCGTGATGGGCAGCGACGTCTCATTGCCCAGAACATTGTTCGAGGCGGAATCACCCACCAGCAGCACCTCCGTGCCGGCCTCGTCAAAAATCTGGGCGGTGTACTGGTCATAGGCGGTGAGCATGGCAAATTTTCCGCCGGCGGCCTTGGCGGCCTGCAGGTGGTGGGTGCGGACCCTGGCCACCTGGGGGCCTACGCCTGCGGCTCCGGAGCCATAGGGGGCGGCAAGCTCCGGGGCGGTGCCGGGGACGGATGCGGACAGGGCGGAATCAGGGGTGCTTGTGGGTGCCATGGCCCTAGCTTATTACTCATTGGGCGCCCAAGAGCGGCAGGCAACACCCGGCACAGGCAATATGGGCCCATGCCGGCGGTCTACTTAGTAGAGTGATCACTGCAGGGTGCGACGCCTGCGCAATCCGCTCCCGGCCGCCGACACGGCGCCACGTCATGAGAAAGAGGGACCGCGCATGAACCGTCAACAGGAATTTGTGTTGCGCACCATTGAAGAGCGCGACGTACGGTTTGTGCGGCTGTGGTTTACGGACGTGGTGGGCAGCCTGAAGTCCGTGGCCTTGGCGCCGGCTGAAGTTGAAGGCGCCTTTGAGGAGGGGCTGGGCTTTGACGGTTCCGCCATTGAAGGCCTGGCACGCGTCTTTGAATCCGACATGCTGGCCCAGCCGGACCCTTCCACATTCCAAATCCTGCCGTGGCGCGGAAACGGCAAGTCCGAACAGACCTCCCGCATGTTTTGCGATGTGCTGACACCCGACGGGGAACCGTCCGCGGCCGATCCCCGGAACGTTTTGAAGCGCACCCTGGCCAAAGCCGCGGACATGGGCTTCACCTGCTACACGCATCCGGAAATTGAGTTTTATCTGCTGAAATCGGACCGGCCGGGACCCGACGGCGTCCCGGTCCCCGTGGATCAGGCCGGCTATTTTGACCATGTCCCCGGCGGTGTGGCGCAGGACTTCCGCCGCACGGCCGTGACCATGCTCGAAGACGTGGGAATTTCAGTGGAGTTCAGCCACCACGAGGGCGGACCCGGACAAAACGAAATTGATCTGCGCTACGCCGATGCCCTGCAGACCGCCGACAACATCATGACGTTCCGCACCGTGATCCGCGAAGTTGCCATCCAGCAGGGAACGTACGCCACGTTCATGCCCAAACCCTTCTCCGACCATCCAGGTTCGGGCATGCACACCCATTTTTCCCTGTTTGAAGGGGACAGCAACGCCTTCCACGAACCCGGGGCTGAATTTCAGCTCTCCACCACGGCACGGCAGTTCATGGCAGGAATTTTGCGCCACGCGCCGGAATTCACCGCTGTGACCAACCAGTTCGTCAACTCCTACAAGCGGCTTTGGGGTGGTGGGGAAGCCCCCAGCTACGTCTCCTGGGGACACAACAACCGTTCAGCGCTGATGCGTGTGCCGTTGTACAAGCCCGGCAAGGGACAGGCCTCACGGCTGGAATACCGTGGCATCGACTCCGCGGCCAACCCGTATTTGGCGTATGCGGTGCTGCTCGGTGCGGGACTGAAGGGCATTGAGGAAGGCTACGATCTTCCGGCTGCCGCCGTGGAGGACATCAGCCAGCTCTCCAGCACCGAACGCCGCCTGATGGGTCACCACCCCCTGCCCTCGAGCCTGCATGACGCCATCCGCCAAATGGAGGATTCGGAGCTCATGCCGGAGATCCTGGGCGAGCAGGTGTTTGAGAACTTCCTGCGCAACAAGCGTGATGAATGGCAGGACTACCGCCTGCAGGTCACACCCTACGAGATCAACCGTTATTTGGGAGTGCTTTAGGACAGCCATGAGCTCCCTGACCCGAACCCTCATTTCCCGGGGCTTTTCCGATTTGGAAATGTGCGAGCGCTTCCTGGGCTTTGATGAACTTGCCACCCTGGACCGCGCCGAACTGCTCGATGCCCTGGCGGTGGCGGACAACCCGGATTTGGCGTTGCAGTCGCTGGTGCGCCTGCTCAGCGCAGCGCCCCAGGCGGAAAAGCTCTTGGGCATGCAGGATCCGGCCACGGGCGTGCGCACCCACAACACGGCCCTGTTTCGTCTGCTCGGCGCCTCGGAGGCGCTGGCCGAATTCCTGATGCGCCACTCTGAGCATCTTGAGGTGGTGGATCCCGCCGCACCGGGCGCCGGCATGCCGGCGTCGGGTGCGGCGCTGCGCCACTCCATGCTGCGGGCAGTGGGCGCCGACCCGGCGTCGGAGAAGCCTGTGGCCCAGGTGACGGGTGCGGCGGCGCGCATGGACCTGCGGACGCAGTACCGCCGCCACCTGTGTGAAATAGCCCTGCGCGACCTGGCCGCGCCGTCCCCGCAGGACGTGCTGCCCGTGGTGGGTGCGGAGCTGGCTGATCTTGCCGGAGCGGCCCTGGACGCCGCGTTGGCAGTGGCACGGGCCGAAGTGGGGGAGGCCCTGGGCACAGCCGAGGTGGCGGCGGTGCGGCTGGCTGTCATTGGCATGGGCAAGTGCGGCGCGCGCGAACTGAACTATATTTCAGACGTCGACGTGATGTATGTGGTGGCGCCTGAACCCGGCGGGGGGACTGTGGACGGCAACGGCGCGCCCGTCGTGGATGAATCGGCCGTGGTGCGCATTGGCAATGCGCTGGCCGCGGCGCTCTCACGTGCCATCTACTCCCCGGACCGCGAACCAGGGCTCTGGGAAGTGGATGCCAATTTGCGCCCCGAGGGCAAGGATGGGCAGCTGGTACGCACCTTGGAGTCGTATTTGGCGTACTACCAGCGCTGGGCGCAAAGCTGGGAATTTCAGGCCTTGCTCAAGGCCCGTGTGGTGGCGGGGGACCAGGCGCTGGGTCGGGACTTTGAACAAGCCGTGGCGCCGTTGATCTGGGCCTCGTCCGAACGGGAGGGCTTTGTGGAGTCCGTGCAGGCCATGCGGCGGCGCGTGACGGCAAACATCCGCGACGCCGAGGCCGACCGCCAGCTGAAACTGGGCAAGGGCGGGCTGCGCGACGTGGAATTCACTGTCCAACTTTTACAATTGGTCCACGGCAAAGCCGACCCCAGCATCCGTCCGCGGGCCACCACGGCAGCCATTGAGGCGTTGACCCGGGCCGGCTTCATTGGCCGCACCGATGCCGTCCTTTTATACAACCACTACGTTTTTTTGCGCGTGCTGGAGCACCGCATTCAGCTCGTCCAGCTACGGCGCACCCACACCATGCCCACCTCGGCGACCCAGCTGCGCGCGCTGGCGCGGACGCTGGAGGGGCCGCTGAGCACCAAGCGGCCCAGCGCCGACTCGTTGGAGGCCCACTGGGCCAAGGTGAAGCGTTCGGTCCGCTCGCTGCATGAGCGGATTTTTTACCGGCCCATCCTGGCCACAGCCGCCCATCTCAGTGCAGAGGACGCCGCGCTGACCTCCGGCGCCGCCCGGGCCCGGCTCGCCGCCCTGGGCTACCGCGACACGGAAGGCGCCAGCAGGCACATTGAAGCCTTGACGGCCGGGATCAGCCGCCGGGCCGCGCTGCAGCGCCAACTCCTGCCCGTACTGCTGGGGTGGTTGGCCGATGGCGTGGACCCCGACGCCGGTCTGCTGGCCTTCCGCCGCGTCAGCGACGCCCTGGGAACTTCGCACTGGTACCTGGGCATGCTGCGCGACCACCAGGCGGCCGCCGAACGGCTGTGCCATTTGTTGTCCAGCTCCCGGCTGGTCAGTGATCTGCTGGAGGTCTCTCCGGAAGCCACGGCCTGGCTCGGAAACTCCAAGGAGTTGGTGCCGCTGGGATTTGACGCCCTGTGGACGGAGCTGCGGGCCAAAATCTCCCGCCACGCGGAGCCCTCCGGTGCCATCCGCCTGGTGCGCCTGGTGCGGCAACGGGAAATCCTGCGCATTGCCATCGCCGACAGTTGCGGCCTGCTGGAACAGGACCAAGTGTCCACGGCGCTCAGCGATGCGGACAGGGCTGCCGTGCTGGGTGCCCTGCACATAGCCGAAAATGAGGTCCGCGGCGGTGGCAAGCCCCTGGCCGAGGTGCTCATTGTCGCCATGGGACGCCAAGGCGGACGGGAAATAGGTTACGGTTCGGACGCCGATGTGTTGTTTGTGCACCGGCCCGCCGATGGTTTGGCCGCGGCGGACCGGGAAGCTGCGGGGCAGGAGGCAAAGGCCATTGTGCAGCGGCTGACGGCGCTGCTCACGGCCCCCGTCCGTCCAGCCATCCAGGCCGAGCGGGTGCTGTCCATTGACGCCGATCTGCGGCCCGAGGGCCGCAACGGCCCGCTGGTGCGTTCCTTGGCGGCCTACCAGGAGTACTACACGCGCTGGTCCTCGCCGTGGGAGGCCCAGGCGCTGCTGCGCGCCTCGCCCATGGCGGGTTCGGATGCGTTGGCGGCGGACTTTCTCACCATGGCCGCCCCGGTGCGTTATCCACCGCATATCCCCGACACCGACGTGCACGAAATCAAGCGCATCAAGGCCCGCATGGAGTCTGAGCGCCTGCCGCGCGGTGCGGATCCCGCACGGCACCTCAAATTGGGCCGCGGCGGTCTGAGCGACGTTGAGTGGCTGGTCCAACTGCTGCAGCTCCAGCACGCGCACAGGCACCGGGAACTTCGCACCACCGAAACCCTGCCGGCCCTACAGGCTGCCGCGAAGCTGGGCCTGCTGCCACAGGAGGATGCGCAGTTGCTTGAATCCGCTTGGCGCCTTGCGGGCAAAATCCGCAATGCCAATGTCATGTGGACGGGCAAAAATTCAGATTTGCTGCCGTCTTCCCGGCGCGACCTGGAGGCCGTGGCACGCTGGTGCGGCCGCGAACCCGGCAGCGCGGCAGTCTTTGAAGAGGAATATTTATCCCTCACCCGCCGCGCCCGGGCCGTTTTTGAACGCCTGTTCTACGGATAGTCCCCGCCTGTGAAAACCGCCTGCACAGGCCCCGCCTGTGAAAACCGCCTGTGCAGGCCCCGCCTGTGTATGCCGCCGCCGTCGGGATTGCGGTCCGCTGCAGCATGCAGTGCGGGCAGGAGGGAAGCGGCGGCGGGAGGCTTGCGCCAAAGGCGCGGCAGGGCATGGGGCCACAGCGCCAGGCACCGGAACCCGGCGGCGGCCGGCGCGGCGGTGATGGCACTGCCGGCCTTGCATCTTGGCAACTTCGCAGGAAACTCCCCAAGGCTGTAACGTCGAGGGGTACTTCATTTGGCCCACAAGGGCCCAACCACCTTGATCAAGGGAAAATTCATGCACAAGCTTCCACCCGTGAGGCGGCACAGGGGTGGCGCATTTGCCGCCCTGGCCGCCTTCTTTACTGTTGCCATCATGTTCTTTGGGGTCGGCGGCGCCGCGGCTCTGAGCATGCCGGCGGCTCCGGCGGCAGTTGCACCGGCTGCGGCGTCCGCCGCCGTCCTGCCTGCCGACGTCAGTGGCCAGCAGTTCGACATTGCCACGGACACCACCTTTGCCCCCTTCGAATTCCGTGACGGCAGTGGCGAGCTCGTGGGCATCGACATGGATCTGCTGCGTGCCATAGCGGCCCAGCAGGGCTTCGAGGTCAACATCAAGTCCTTGGGTTTTGACGCGGCACTCCAGGCACTGCAGGCCAACCAGGTCGCCGGCGTCATTGCCGGGATGTCCATCACCGAAGAACGCAAGGCGGTCTTCGACTTCTCCGATCCCTACTTTGACTCCGGCGTGCAGATGGCCGTGGCGAAGAATGACGAACAGATCAAGTCCTACGGGGATCTGGCCGGCAAAACTGTCACTGCCAAGCGCGGCAGCGAGGGGGAGACCTTCGCCAACTCCATCAAGGACCAGTACGGCTTCACCGTGAAGGCCTTGGCGGATTCGGCCACCATGTACGACAACGTCAAAGCCGGCAACTCCGTGGCGGTGTTTGACGACTACCCGGTCCTTGCCTACGGTGTGAGCCAAAACAATGGCCTGAAGATCGTTACGGACAAGGAACAGGGCAGCTCCTACGGCTTTGCTGTGAACAAGGGCCAGAACCCTGAACTGCTGGCCGCCTTCAACACGGGTCTGGCCGAGCTGAAGGCCAACGGCGAGTACGACAAGATCCTGGACAAGTACCTTGCCACGGCTGAAACGCAGGAGCAGGGTGGCTTCTTCGAGCTGGTCAAGGACAGCTTCCCGGCCTTGATGAAGGGTCTGTGGCTGACCTTGGTGGCCACCATGCTTTCACTCATTGTGGCCCTGGTGCTGGGTGTTCTCTTTGGTTTCTTCAAGGTCTCCGAGAGCAGGATTTTGCGCGGCATTGCCACGGTGTATGTGGCCATCTTCCGCGGCACGCCGCTGCTGGTGCAGGCGTTCTTCTTCTACTTCGGCCTGCCCCAAATGACCGGCCAACCCTTGGACGTGCTGAGCGCCGGGGTGCTGACTCTGAGCTTGAACGCCGGTGCCTATATGACCGAGATTGTCCGCGGCGGCATCCAGTCGGTGGACCCGGGGCAGCTTGAGGCCAGCCGCAGCCTGGGTCTGGGCTACGTCACCTCCATGCGCCGGGTGGTGGTGCCGCAGGCGGTGAAGATCATGACGCCGTCGTTCATCAACCAGTTCGTCATCACCTTGAAGGACACCTCCCTGCTGGCCGTCATTGGTTTTGCGGAACTGACCTACCAGGGACAGCAGATTTACGCGTCCAACTTCCGCACGGGTGAAACCCTGCTGATAGTCGCTGCACTGTACTTCATTGTGATTACCATCTTGACCCAGCTTTCCAACGTCCTGGACAGGAAGTTCAACAAATGAGCGCATCACCCAGCGAGAAAAACGCCAAGATCCGCGTCCAGGGGCTGAAGAAGTCCTTTGGCGCCAATGAGGTCCTCAAGGGCCTTGATGTGGACATTGCCGAGGGCGAGGTGGTCTGCGTCATCGGGCCCTCCGGCTCGGGCAAGTCAACGTTCCTGCGCTGCCTGAACAAGCTGGAGGACATCAGCGGCGGCACCGTCACCGTCAATGGCCAGGATTTGACCGACGCCAAGGCGGATTTGAATGCCGTGCGCCAAAACATCGGCATGGTCTTTCAGCACTTCAACCTGTTCCCGCACATGACCGTGCTGCAGAACATCATGCTGGCGCCGGTGGAGTTGAAGAAGCTTGACAAGGCCGGTGCCCGCGCCAAGGGCATGGAGCTGCTGAAGCGGGTGGGCCTGGAAGACAAGGCCAACGCCCGGCCCGCCTCGCTTTCGGGCGGGCAGAAGCAGCGCGTCGCCATTGCCCGCGCGCTGGCCATGAACCCCGGCATCATGCTCTTTGACGAGGCCACCAGCGCCCTTGACCCGGAAATGGTGGGGGAGGTGCTGCAGGTCATCCGCGATCTGGCCGCAGAGGGCATGACCATGGTGGTGGTCACCCACGAAATGGGCTTTGCCCGTGAAGTGGCCGACCGCGTGCTGTTCATGGACGCCGGCTACATCTGCGAGGAAGGCACGCCCGAAGCCATCTTCAACAACGCCCGGCAGCCGCGTCTGCAGGATTTCCTGGCCAAGGTCCTCTGACCTGCAGCCGGTGCGGATTTTGCACACGGCCCACAATGAATGAGGGCATCCTCCGGCGCTGCACCATTGGCGCCGGAGGATGTTCGACGCCGGAACACAGTTTAGGAGGCCACATGCAGGACACACACGACGCGCAGGACATGCCGGACATGCAGGGCATACTTCAGGAAATTGCCGACAGGATTGAGCCGCTGCGCGGTCAAGGCTCGGTGGCCGCCTACATTCCCAGCCTTGGTGGGGTTTCACCGGATCGTTTCGGCATCTGCGTGGCCATGGCCGACGGCGGCGTGTACGGCGCCGGCGACTGGCGCGTGCCCTTCTCCATCCAAAGCATCTCCAAGGTCTTCTCCCTGGCCCTGGTCATGTCCTATGACTACGACTCCATTTGGCGCCGGGTGTTCCGCGAGCCGTCCGGCACGCCCTTCAACTCCATGATCCAACTGGAGGCCGACCAGGGCATTCCCCGCAACCCCTTCATCAATGCCGGCGCCCTGGTGGTCACCGACCGGCTGTTGACATTGACGGGGGACGCGGCGGCCTCGGTGCGCGGCCTCCTGCGCCTGGAATCCGGCAATCCCTCCTTGGACATTGATCCGGTGGTGGCCGCCTCGGAGGCCGACCACGGGCACCGCAACGCCTCCATGGCGCACCTGCTGGCCAGCTACGGGAACCTGGAAAACCCGGTTGAGGAGGTATTGGCCAACTACTTCAACCAGTGCGCCCTGGAAATGAGCTGCGAGGACCTGGCCAAGTCGGCGCTCTTTCTGGCCCGGCACGGCGTCTCCGCCGGTGGCACGCCCTTCCTGAGCCCCAACCAAAGCAAGCGCGTCAACGCCGTCATGCTCACCTGCGGCACCTATGATGCGGCAGGGGAGTTCGCCTACCGGGTGGGCCTGCCCGGCAAAAGCGGAGTGGGTGGCGGCATAGTGGCGATCGTCCCCGGACGCTGCGCCATCACCGTCTGGGGTCCGGCCCTGGGACCCAACGGAAACTCCTTGGCCGGCATAGCAGCGCTTGACCACTTCACGGCCCTGACCGGCTGGTCCATCTTCTAGCCCGGCCCCGCTGACCACCCACCGGCCGTGGTCAATATAAGTTGACTTTTCAGCGGCGTCAACTATTGTTGACGCAAGGAGGTTCGTGATGAAAACACTTTTGGATGGCGCGGGCGGGGTCGGTCCCGCCGAAGCCCTGTACGCACTTGCGGAACAACGCAGGGAGCTGGCCCGGATGGAATCCGAGCTGGTGGCCCGGGCACGGTCCGCGGGACTGTCCTGGGAGGCCATAGCCCTGTGCCTGGGGGTCAGCAAACAGGCTGTGCATAAAAAATTCGGCAAGCGGTAGCCGCCTTACGGCCCGCCCGCCCGGTCCTTCCGGAGCAGCCCGCCGGGACCGTCAAAGGCCACGGCGCAGTGCCCGCAGCGCAGCAAGCGCCGCCAGCCCGGCCAGGACCCAGGGACCGGCCACCAGCAGCGGGTCCAACCAGCTGTGGTGTGCATCCACCCGTCCCTGCCGGCGGTGCCGGCCGAGGCGAATTTCACTGAGCACTCCTGTCTCGGTCACCGGGTTGTCCGGGCGCAGGGTGGCCAGCGAGCGTACATGGTGGACGCCGGCATCCACCCTGTCGGCGGCCATCAGCAGGAGCCAGTGGGCTGCGCGCCCTTCGCCGTAGCTGTAGGCGTACTTGCGGATGGCCCCGGAGATCCCGTGCAGCGGCGCACTGGTGCCGAACACCGGTGGCAGGATGCCGTGCTCAATGGACATCTCCCGGGGCACGTTCTGTTGCTGCCGGTCCGGAAATTCCCAGTGGGCCCCGGTCGCTATCCCGGGCTGCTCCTTCGGATGGGAGGGGCGGTCTGCAGGGTCCAGGTCCGCGCCCCAGCCGGGGATGCGCTCCCGCAGCTCCTGGGCGCTTTCCTTGGGTGCGGCCTTGTGCGCCGCATAGGGTGCTGTGTGCTGTTGTGCTGCACCGGTTTCCGTGTCGGACATGGCGTTCTTCCTTTAGGTAGCGGGAAAAATTATGAGCGGTTTGATACAGCCATCCAATTTGGCGGAGAACAAGTGATAGCCCTCGGCAATGTGTTCCAGCGGAATGCGGTGGGTGACAATGTCGCTTGGCTTGAGGTAGCCGGCCTGAATGTGCTCAAACAACCGTGGCCATTGCCGCTTCACCGGGCACTGGTTCATGCGCAGCGTAAGGCCCTTGTTGAGGGCGTCGCCAAATTTCACGGCACTAAAGACCGGGCCGTAGGCGCCCACCACCGACACCGTGCCGCCTTTGCGCACGGCGTCAATGGCCCAGTTCAGGGCTATGGGGGACCCTCCCTGCAGCTTCAGTTTGGCAGCGGTGACGTGCTGGATAAAGTTGCCGTCCGCCTCGGCGCCCACGGCGTCAATGGCCACATCGGCACCCAGATGGTCGGTGATCCGTTTCAGGTGCACCACAATGTCCGGGATCTGGGCAAAATTGCAGGTCTCGGCGTGCGCGAAGGTCCGGGCCTTGTCCAGGCGGTACTGCAGGTGGTCAACGACAATGACCCTGCCGGCGCCCATGAGCCAGGCGGACTTGGCGGCAAACAGACCCACCGGGCCGGCACCGAACACCACCACCGTGTCGCCCTGGGCAATGTCCCCCAGCTGGGCGCCGAAGTATCCGGTGGGGAGCGCGTCGGTGAGCATGACGGCGTCCTCCTCGTCCATCCACGGGGGAATCTTGACAGGGCCCACATCGGCGAAGGGCACGCGCACAAACTCGGCCTGGCCGCCGTCGTACCCGCCGCAGGTGTGGGAGTAGCCGTAGATGGCGCCCACGGCCGTGGCATTGGGGTTGACGTTGTGGCAGTTTGAAAACAGTCCGCGGGAGCAGAAATAGCACGAACCACAGTAGATGTTGAAGGGGACCATGACTTTGTCACCGGGGGCCAGGTTCTGCACCGAAGGCCCGACCTGGTGGACGGTGCCCACAAACTCGTGGCCAAAGGTGGTCCCCACCCGCGTGTCGGGCATCAGGCCGTGGTACAGGTGCAGGTCCGAGCCGCAGATTGCCGCGGTTTTCACCCGGACAATGGCGTCATTGGGATGTTCAATCTTGGGTATGTCCTTTTCCTCAACCCGGATCTTGTACGGGCCGCGGTAGACCATTGCATGCATGGTGCCCCCTGGGTGGCGACTGGCAGTTCATCAGTTCACGGCTGAAGGTTCAGGCCCCGTTGCTTGAGGTTCCATGTTGAAGTCCACGTTTCCATTTCCGCCCGGACAGGTCAAGGGCCCTTTTGCCAATGGCATGCGCGGGCGTGGCGCGCACACAAAAGAGGAGGGCCGGAAAAATTTCCAGCCCTCCTCTTTTGTGTGTCAGAAGTTCAGCCTCCCAACCGCAGCTGCCTAGCAGCCGTAGTAGAGCTCAAACTCATAGGGGTTCGGACGCAGCGCCAGCGGCTTGATCTCGTATTCACGCTTGTACTCGATCCAGGTGTCGATCAGGTCCTGGGTGAAAACGCCGCCGGCCTGCAGGAACTCGTTGTCCTGCTCCAGGGCAATCAAGGCATGCTCCAGGGATTCGGGAGCCTTGGGAATGTCCTTGGCCTCTTCGGGGGGAAGTTCGTAGAGGTCCTTGTCAATGGGTGCGGGGGGTTCAATGCGGTTCTTGATCCCGTCCAGGCCGGCCATCAACTGGGCCGAGAATGCCAGGTAGGGGTTGGAGGAGGGGTCCGGTGCGCGGAACTCCAGGCGCTTGGCCTTGGGGTTGGATCCGGTGATGGGGATGCGGATGCCGGCGGAGCGGTTGCCCTGCGAGTACACCATGTTCACGGGCGCTTCAAAGCCCTTGACCAGGCGACGGTAGGAGTTCACGGTGGGGTTGGTGAAAGCCAGGACGGCGGAGGCGTGCTTGAGCAGGCCGCCAATGTACCAGCGGGCCATGTCGGACAGGCCGGCGTAGCCCTTCTCGTCGTAGAACAGCGGTTCGCCGTTGCTCCACAGCGACTGGTGGCAGTGCATGCCGGAGCCGTTGTCGCCAAAGACGGGCTTGGGCATGAACGTGACCGACTTGCCGGCGGCCCAGGCAGTGTTTTTGATGACGTACTTGAACTTCTGCAGGTCATCGGCGGAGTGCACCAGGGTATTGAATTTGTAGTTGATTTCAGCCTGGCCGGCGGCTCCCACCTCGTGGTGTGAACGCTCCACTTCCAAACCTGCAGCGTCCAGGCCAAGGCACATGGCGTCGCGCAGGTCAGCCTGGTGGTCAATCGGCGCCACGGGGAAGTAGCCGCCCTTGGCGGGGGTTTTGTAGCCCAGATTGCCGCCAACTTCTTCGCGGCCGGTGTTCCAGTAGGCCTCTTCGGAGTCGATCTTGTAAAAGGACCCCTGCGGGCTGGACTCGTACTGGACGTTGTCAAAGACAAAGAACTCGGCTTCCGCGCCGAAGAAGGCGGTGTCGGCAATGCCGGTTGAGGCCAGGTAGGCCTCGGCCTTTTCGGCCACGCCGCGGGGATCACGGTGGTACGGGTCTCCCGTGCGCGGGTTGACGATCGAGAAGTTCAACGCAAGGGTCTTTTCCTTGCGGAAGGTGTCCACAAAAGCGGTCTTGGGGTCCGGGATCAACTGCATATCGGATTCGGCGATGCCCTGGAAGCCCCTGATGGAGGAACCATCGAACAGTTGGCCGTGGACAAAGAAGTCCAGGTCAACTGTTTTTGCCGGGACATTGAAGTGCTGCTGCACGCCGGGCAGGTCGGTGAATCGAATATCGACGAACTTTACATCTTCGTCCTTGATGAACTGGAGGACTTCTTCCGCGTTCTTGAACATCTACGCTCCTTGGCGCTGGGGGATTGTGGCCGTCTGGCTGCGGCCTGGGTGCCTGTGCAACTGAGTCCAGCCTAGAACGACGCCGTTACTCAACAGTGTCGGAATTGTTTCCGGCACGTTACAAGCCCTCCAGGGCCCGAATTGGTACCCGCCTTTTGACGGCGGCGGTAGGCTGGAGGGGTGGTAGATCGTAAAGACATGGCTTCCTGGCTCAGCGGCCCGGACACCTCCAATATATCGAAGTTTCCCGGCGAGCGTTTGGGTCTGCCCGAATCCGGCCCCCGTTCTATGGCGCGCGCGGGCCGCAGAATTCTGGCCCTGTGCATTGACTGGGCACTGGCCTACTTGATTGCCGCGACGTTCTTCAATGCGCACCCCAATGCCATTTTGGCCGTCTTCGCCGTGGAGCAAATGGTGCTGGTGGGGACCTTGGGATACAGCATTGGGCACAGGATCATGGGGATTCATGTCACCACGCTGGACGGCCGCACGCCCGGACTTTTGGCAGGCGTGGTGCGTGCCGTGTTGTTGTGCCTGGTGATCCCGGCAGTCATTGCCGATGCCGACCACCGCGGCCTGCATGACAAGTCCATGAAAACAATTCTGGTCCGGCGCTGACCGGGCGTGGCGCAACCAGGCCTCGGCGGATGTGACATTCACGGCGTTTAGGGCAGCAAAATGGCCCAGCAGTGAATGCTGGGCCATTTTTTCAAACTGCCTGCGGTTCTTTAGCGACCGCGGGCAGCCTTGCGGTCCGGGCGGGCCTTGTAGGGGTCGATGCCCTTGGGGATGGGAAGTTTATTGCCCATGGAGGTGATGCGCTTGTTCACCGCGCCCACCTCCACCTTGGTCAGTACCTTCTTCAGCTTTCCCATGGCCTTGGTGACCTTGGCGATGGACACCTGGCCCTCGCCGCGCCCGGTCTCAATGACCGTCACCTTGACGTTGGGCAGGATGCGGTTGAGCCGGCGCCGTTCGGCGTCGACCAGGCCCTTGACCCGATTGCTGGGTCCTTCGGTGACGAGCACAATGCCGGGCCGGCCGACGGCGCGGAACACCACGTCCTGGGTGCGGGGGTTGACGGCGGCGGGCTGTTCATCGAAAATCCAGCCCCTCTTCAGGGAACTGAGCGCAGCGCCCGCGGCCCCGGCCTTGCCCTCGATTTGTGCATAGGCTGCCCGCTCGGCGCGCCGTGACATGAGCAAAAGTGCCCCCAGCAGACCCAGCGGAATGCCCACGAGCAGACCCGTGATCCAGTTGCCGGGGGAAATGAGCAGCACCACCAGCATGGACACCAGGATCAGGCCCAAAAAGGCGCCCAACATGATCCAGGTGACCATGGGGTCGTAGCGGCGGGTCATCTTGAAGATGTCCACCATTTGCTTCATACGTCCGGGCTTTTTGACCTTTTTGGGCTTTTCAGCCTTCGGGGCACGGGAAAAGCGGGACCGCTTGGATTCGTCAGCGTTGCTCTGTGCAGAGTCAGGTGTTTTGGCCATAGTGATTCAATTCTATCCGGTCTTGGACCGTGCGGGTGCTCAAGGAAGCCGTTGACTTGGGGCAGCGCGCGGCCCGGTCCCGCGGCCCGGCCGTGAAGCAGCGGCCCGGGTCCGGGTGTGGTGCCGGTGTTGGTCAGTGGGGTTGGGGGATGAGGGAGGCGGCTTCCTGGCGGGTGTGGCCGGAGTCTTCGATGCCGTCGGCGATGTGGGCCAGGTGTTCGGGGATGTCGCGGCCTTTTTTGCGCATGGCAGCAGCCCAGAGCCGCCCGGCCCGGTAGGAGGACCGCACCAGCGGCCCGGACATCACCCCAAGGAAACCAATTTGTTCGGCCTCGGCGGAGAGTTCCATGAATTCCTGCGGTTTCACCCACCGGTCCACGGGCAGGTGCCGTTCGGACGGACGCAGGTACTGGGTGATGGTGATCAAATCAGTGCCCGCGTCATGCAGATCCTGCAACGCGGTGGAAATTTCCGCCCGCGTCTCCCCCATGCCCAGAATCAAATTCGACTTGGTGACCATGCCCAAATCCCGGCCCTGCGTCAACACGTCCAGGGACCTTTCATACCGGAACGCGGGACGGATGCGTTTGAAGATCCGCGGCACCGTCTCCACATTGTGCGCGAAGACCTCCGGGGCCGAGGCGCAGATCGCCGCAATGTGCTCCGGCTTGCCCGAAAAGTCCGGAATCAACAGCTCCACCCCGGTGTTCGGATTCAACTCATGGATCTTGCGGACCGTTTCGGCGTACAGCCACACCCCCTCATCAGCCAAGTCATCACGGGCCACCCCGGTCACGGTGGCGTAGCGCAAATTCATCTTCACCACCGAACGCGCCACCTTCGTCGGCTCAAACATGTCCACCGGCGACGGCTTGCCCGTATCAATCTGGCAAAAATCACAGCGCCGCGTGCACTCGGACCCACCAATCAAAAACGTCGCTTCCCGGTCCTCCCAACACTCGAAAATGTTCGGACACCCCGCCTCCTCACACACCGTGTGCAGGCCCTGGCCCTTGACCAGATTCTTCATCGCAATGAACTCCGGCCCCATCTCAACCTTGGCCTTCATCCACTCCGGCTTGCGCTCCACCGGAACAGCAGCATTACGCTGCTCAATCCGCAACAACTTCCGACCCTCAGGCGCCAACGTCACAACAAAACCCCTTCCGGCCGGTCAGCTTGCGCTTCGGCGTTTGTATTTGCATCAGCTTCGGCGGCAGCAACCAGCGGTGCCAAAATCCGGGCTGTGGCCTCCTTGACCAGCGGCGCCAGCTCTGCAGCGGTGACGTCAAGGCCGGTTTCCAAAGCGATCGTGGTGGTGCCGGCGTCTTGAATGCCGCAGGCAATGATTTGGGCGTAGGGCGCCAGGGAATTATTGACGTTGATGGCGATGCCATGCATGGTGACGCCTTCATGGACCCGAATGCCAATGGCGGCAATTTTACGATCCGGGCCCTTGTCGTCGGCAAGCAGCCAAATGCCCGCACGGCCGTCCACGCGGACACCGGCAATCCGGTAGTGTGCCAGTGCCTCCAGGATGATGTCCTCAAGGGCATGGACATAGGCGCGGATGCCGCGGGCATCAAGCAATTTCACAATCGGGTACATCACCAATTGGCCGGGGCCGTGCCATGTCAGCTTCCCGCCGCGGTCCACATTGACCACGGGGGTGCCGTCGAAGGGCCTTTCATGGTCTTCGGTGCGCTTGCCGGCCGTGTACACGGCGGCGTGTTCCAGCAGCATGGCGGTGTTGGGGGCGGTGCCGGCGACGACGGCGTCGTGCAGTGTGCGCTGCTGTTCCCAGGCGCTGCCGTAGTCAACATAAGTCGGGGCAAATCCCACTTCGGAGAACTCAAGAGTCATACCGGTCACTTTAGAGGACTGGGCTTTTTTGCCTAAATCAATGTCACTGGCACCCTTGCAGTGCCGGCCACGGAAGCGGACGCCCGGGCTGTGGATAACTCCCAGCGGGAAAGCCAAAACAGGACTACTACTGGTATATGGAGACCTTTGCCCCAGCAACACACAACACCCCGGTGCCGCGGATCCCCGGCCATGATCCCCTGCGGATGTTGGGCAGCGGCAGCCAGGGTCAGGTGTGGCTGATGTCCCCGCATGACGGTTCGGCGCCTGTGGCGGCCAAAATTCTTGCAGTGGCCGGCGAGGCGGCGGGGGAACAGTTTCCTGCCGGGGCGCCACGTCACAATGAGGGGCAGATCACACAGGAATGGCGTGTGCTGTCCCAATTCCGCCATGAGCACTTGATTCCCATGCATCGTCTGGTGCGTTCGGAGCAGGGCAGCCAGGTGTTGCTGATGGAATTTGCCGCGGGCGGCTCGTTGTCGGCGGTGGTCGCCGGCCGCGGGCCGTTGTCCATTGCCGAGACGGTCACTGTCCTGACGCCGCTGGGCCAGGTGCTGGCCCATCTTCACGCCCGCGGAGTGGTGCACGGTGACATTTCCCCCGGGAACGTGTTGTTTACGGCTGCGGGCAAGCCCATGCTTGCAGATTTGGGGTGCGCTGCATTGGTGGGGCAGGGCGGCGGGGCCTTGAGCGGCACGCCGGGCTTCTATTGTCCCTTGGATGAGAGGCGGGATGCGGCGGCGGACGTCTATGCCCTGGCCAGTTTGGGGTGGTTTGCCCTGACGGGCAGCCCCGCCCCTGCCACCGCCAACAGGATGCCGCTGGGAAGCCGCGTCAAAGATGTCCCCGCTGAACTGCTGGCCGCCTTGGAGGCCGGGCTGCAGGAGGATCCGCTTCGGCGCCCCACGGCTGCAGCGCTGGCGCAGGCTGTCTTTCGCAGCGCCAGGGCCGAGCCGTTGGCCTTGGGAACCAGCGTGCATCCCAGTGTCCTGCCCGAACTGCCCACCCGCAGGGACACCAGGGCTGGCAGGGGGCGCTGGCCACAACGCCACCGGCACCCTGGTTGGCAGCGCCGCGGAAGCAGGGGATGGGCTTGCCGGGTCCGGGCTTCCCTGCGCCATGCCTTTTACAGATCCGGGGGCAGCCATGGGCGGCGCCAACTGGAGAAAATGTGGGACGGCAATGGCCGGCGACGGCGGTTTTCCGGGCGCAGCCGTTTTGCCATTGGGGCCGTGGTCTTTGCGCTTGTCCTGGCTGCCACGGTTGCCGCAGTGCCCCAGCTGCGTGTTTTGGTGCTGCCTGCCGGTCAACAGCAGGGGAAGGTGCAGGTGCAGGAAGCCGACAGGCGGGAGCCGGAGGCGCCGCCCTGGGCCGCGGCCCTGCCGGCCCAGGTGCAGTCGGGTCTGGTGGCCAAGGATCCGTTGGCGGCCCTGCCCGCCCTGGCGTGGACGCGGTCCTACGCCTTCTCCACCCTCAACGCCGGATTGCTGGGCAAGGTCAATGCCGTGGATTCCCCCGCGGCGGCAGCGGACGGGGCCATTCTGCGCGCCCTGCAGGACCGGGGCCATACTTTGACGGGCCTGGAGAGCAGTGTCACGGAAACAGCGCGGACCGATGGTGGTTCCCGGCAGGACTTTGCTGCCGGAACCGCCACCGTGGCCGCACTTGTCACCACCAGTGCCTTTGCCGAGCAGGATGCACAGGGGACGGTGGTGCACAAGCACGCGGCCGCGGCGGCCCAGCGCCTGGTCCTTGTGATGGTCAAGGTGGAGGGGCGGTGGGTGGTCTCCGAGGTGCGGGACCCGCCATGAGGACGCCTCACGCACAACAGTGGCAGCCACCACAGGTGGCTGCCACTGTTGATGCGGGGCCCGCAGGCCCCGCAGGGGATGGGAGAGACGCTTAGGCGTCCAGCGTTGCTTCCAGGGTGATGTCCAAACCACCCAGTGCCATGGACACGGGGCAGCCGGCCTTGGCGGCGTTCGCGATGGTGTCGAATTCCTCCTGGCTGATGCCGGGGATCTTGGCTGCCAAAGTCAAATGGCTCTTGGTGATGCCCTTGCCGGGAACAAAGTCCACGGCCGCGCTGGTGTTGACGTAGTCGGCGGCGTGGCCCGCTCCGGCAAGTTCATGGGAGAAAGCCATGGCAAAGCAGGACGAGTGTGCGGCCGCAATCAATTCCTCGGGGCTGGTCTTGCCTTCGGCCTCCTCGGTGCGGGCCTTCCAGGTCACGTCGTAGGTGCCCAAGCCTGAGGTGTCCAGGGTGACTTGACCTGCTCCGGTGGGAAGGTCTCCGACCCAGCTGGTATGGGCGCTGCGTGTTGTTGCCATGTTCACTCCTTGAGATCGATACGAATCCCAGCACGGTGCGCTGGGCCTGTTGCTCCAGCCTAAGCCCATTGAGGCCGCAAGCTGCAAAGGCCGAGCGGCGCGTTTGGGGCCGGCTGGCGAAAGTTGGGAGGTCTAGACCCAGAAAACGGCCACGGCAATGTTGATCAGCGCCAGGCCGCCTACAGCATGCGCCATGCCCTTGGACACATCCTGGCCGCGCTTGATGCGCCGTCGGGCCAGGAACGCTGCGACGGCAATGACCACTGCAAGCAGCGCCTTGACGCCGATTTTAATGTTGTTCAGCTCCCCGTCGCCCATTTCGGCCAGCCCCACAAGCAGCAGGCCCGTCAGGAGCTGCACGAGCGAGCCTATCCACTGCCACCTGCCCACGGTCGGAGTTTTGAAGGTGGCCAACCAGCCGCCCACCAGGGCGGCGGCGCCAAGAATGTGTAGGAACACGAGCACTAAACGTAGAAAATCCATGCAGCCAGCATAGCCCTTTACTGACACAGTGTCTATTAAAGAGTGTCCTTCACCTCCTGGCGGGCATTAAACCACTGCGGCGGCTGGGGACTTGTTCAAGACAAGTCCCCAGCCGCCGCACAGTCACGCCAGGCGTTCGGCGCTTTGGAGCCTAGAGGCCCAGGTCGGCCTCAAATGCGCCCTCTTCCAGGCGCGCCTTCAAGGTCTGCAGGAAGCGGCCGGCGTCCGCACCGTCCACCAACCGGTGGTCGTACGTCAGGCACAGGTACATCATGTGACGGATGGCGATGGTGTCGTCGCCCTCGGCATTGGTGATGACCATGGGACGCTTGACAATGGCGCCGGTTCCCAGGATCGCAACATTGGGCTGGTTGATGATGGGGGTGTCAAACAAGGCCCCCACCGAACCAATGTTGGTGATGGAGAAGGTTCCGCCGGACAGCTCGTCCGGGCCAATCTTGCCGCTGCGGGTGCGTGAGGCAACGTCGGCAATCTTGCCGGCCAGTCCGGCAAGGTTCAAATCCCCCGCATTGGAGATCACAGGAACCAGCAGGCCCTTGTCAGTGTCAACCGCAATCGCCAGGTGCTCGGCATTGTGGTAGGTGATTTGCTGGGTTTCCTCGTTGTATTCCCCATTAACCGCAGGGTGCTGCTTGAGCGCCTCTGTGACGGCCTTGGCAATGAATGGCAGGAACGTCAGCTTGGTGCCGTTGGTGGATTGGAATCCACCCTTGGCCTGGTTGCGCAGCTTGACAATGCGGGTCATGTCAATTTCATGCACCTGCGTCAACTGCGTGGATGCGTCCAGGGACTCGCGCATGCGCCGGGCAATGACCTGGCGGATGCGGGGGGCCTTGATGGTGGTTCCGCGCAGGGAAGACGGCACGACGGCTGCTGCAGCCTTGGGTGCCGCAGCCGGAGCTGCTGTGGGTGCCGGCGCTGCCGCTGCCTTCGCGGCTTCCGCCGCGGCGAGAACGTCCTGCTTGCGGATGCGGCCGCCAACACCGGTGCCGGTGACGCTGGCAATGTCCACGCCGTGGGTGTTGGCAAGCTTGCGCACCAGCGGGGTCACGTAATTGGACTCCGAGCCGGCCGCGGGGGCGGCCGGTGCCGGTGCCGCTGCGGGCTCGGGAGCCTTGGCGGCCGGTGCGGACTCCGGAGCCTTGGCGGCCGGTGCGGCGGCAGGCTTGGCGGGTTCCGCTGCCGGCTTGGCCGGAGCTGCGGCAGGCTTGGCCGGAGCCGCGGCGGGCTTGGCCGGCTCAGCCGCGGGGGCGGCCTTGCCCGAGCCAATCAACGCCAGCACGCCGCCGACTTCAGCCGTCTCATCCTCAGGTACACGGATTTCCAGCAGCACGCCGGCTACGGGGGAGGGGATCTCCGTGTCCACCTTGTCGGTGGACACTTCCAGCAGGGGCTCGTCAATCTCGACGGTGTCGCCCACGGCCTTCAGCCAACGCGTGACGGTGCCTTCGGTGACCGACTCGCCCAAGGCGGGCAACACAAGTTCGTGGGAGTCGCCGGCATCGCTGGCGGCAGCCTCGGCGGCCGGGGCCTGGTGGGCGGGGGCTTCGCTTGCGGGAGCCTCCTCGATGGGCGCTTCAGTTGACGGGGCCTCGGCCGCGGGAGCTTCTTTGCTTTCCTGGGCGGGGGCGGATTCGCCGGTGCCAATGCGGGCCAATGCGGCGCCCACTTCGGCGGTCTCGTCTTCGGGCACGAGGATTTCCTCGAGGATGCCGGCGAAGGGCGAGGGAATTTCAGTGTCAACCTTGTCGGTGGAAACTTCCAGCAGGGGCTCGTCGACTTCGACGCGCTCCCCAACCTGCTTCAACCATCGCGTAACGGTTCCTTCGGTGACGCTTTCGCCCAAGGCGGGCAAGTTCACGGATTCAGACATTTCGTCCCCGTTCTCCTTCTAATGCGCTGCATTTGTCTGGGCTGGCACGGTGGTGCGCTGCCCGAAAATTCTCGATTTTGGTGGTGTTGGTAGCTTAGTGCACCCGGCACTGGGGCCGGGTGCACCAAGGGGTGTTGCGCTTAGCCGTGGAGCGGGTGGCCGGCAAGGGCCATCGCCGCTTCGCCCAGGGCTTCGTTCTGGGTGGGGTGGGCATGGATGAGGCTGGCAATGTCTTCCGGGTATGCTTCCCAGTTCACAATCAGCTGTGCTTCACCGATCTGCTCGCCAATGTGGCTGCCAATCATGTGCACGCCCACGACCGGGCCATCCTTCTCCCGGACGTACTTGATGATGCCGCCGGTGCCAATGATGGCGCTCTTGCCGTTTCCGGCCAGGTTGTACTCAGTGACTTCCACATTGTCAGCGCCAAACTTTTCCTTGGCCTGCTTCTCGTTGTAGCCCACCGAAGCAATTTCGGGGTCGCAGTAGGTGACCTTGGGAATGTTGATGTCTTCAACAATGACGGGGTCCAGACCGGCGATTTCCTCAGCAACGAAGATGCCCTGCTGGAAGCCGCGGTGCGCCAGCTGGATGCCGGGGACAATGTCACCCACGGCGAAGATGTTGCCCACGCCGGTGTGCAGACGCTCATTGGTGATGACGAAGCCGCGGTCGACCGTGACGCCGGCTTCCTCGAAGCCCAGACCCGCCGTTGACGGTCCGCGGCCCACGGCCACGAGCATCAAATCGGCTTCGAAGGTCTTGCCGTCCACCAGGGTGGCTTTGACGCCCTGCTCGGACTGCTCCACACCCTGGAAGAAGGTTCCGGTGTTGAACTTGATGCCGCGCTTGCGGAAGGACCGCTCCAGCACCTTGATGATGGAGGCGTCTTCATTGGGCACCAGGGAGGCCATGCCTTCAATGATGGTCACGTCCACGCCGAAGGACTTCCAGACGGAGGCAAATTCGACGCCGATGACTCCGCCGCCGAGCACGATCGCGCTCTTGGGCAGGGTTTCCATCCCCAGTGCCTCGTCGGAGGTGATGACCTTGCCGCCAATTTCGAGGCCGGGAAGGCTGCGGGAGTAGGAACCTGTGGCCAGCACAATGTTCTTGCCCGTGTATTCCACCCCATCGACGGTGACGGTGTTGGTGGCCGTGAGGCGGCCTTCACCTTCAATGACGGTGATGCCCTTGCCCTTGATGAGTCCCTGCAGGCCCTTGTACTTGCCGGCAATGATGCCGTCCTTGTACTTGTTGACACCCACCAGGTCGATGCCGGTAAGTTCGCTGTTGACACCAATGGATGCACCGTGGCGGGCGTGATCAGCCACCTCGGCTGCGTGCAGCAGCGCCTTGGTGGGGATGCAGCCGTTGTGCAGACAGGTGCCGCCGAGCTTGCCTTTCTCCACCAAACCGACAGTCATGCCCAATTGGACTGCGCGCAGGGCAGTGGCGTATCCGCCGCTGCCTCCGCCGAGAACCAAAATATCGAATTCTTGCCCAGCTGCCTGTTCGGCCACTTAGACGCTCCCTCGCGTTCGGGTGGCGCGCCAGGAGGCGCGCCATCTCATCATTTATTGGGAAAATCGGCTCCGTCCATGTGTGGACGGCGCGTTTTTACCTGTTCTGCACTGATTCTTTCGCTCTTCACCTTACGCCAGATGTCAGCTGCCGCATTAGTGGCCGTGTCACAGTAAAGTCGAATGTGGTCATAGTCACGCATGGCGCGCGGGCAGGGGGCGGGCGCCCGCCCCCGTTGAGCGCCTACAGGCTGCGCGCCACCACGTCCTCCACGTAGGCGAGCAGGGTGCGCACGCCCATGCCGGTTCCTTGTTTGGGCGTGTAGCCGTAAGGTGCGCCCTCATTGAAGGCGGGGCCGGCGATGTCCAGGTGGGCCCACGGAATGGTCTGCCCGTCCTTGCCCTTGCCAATGAACTCCTGCAGGAACACCGCAGCCGTCATCATGCCGCCCATGCGTTCGCCAATATTGGCCAAGTCGGCCACGGGGGAGTCCAGTGAGGGGCGCAGTTCCTCCGGCAGCGGCATCGGCCAGACCAATTCCCCGGCCCTGTCGGCAGCGGCCTTCAGGGCAGCACTGACGCCCTCGTCGCCCATCACTCCGGCGGTGCGGTGGCCCAGGGCCACCACCTGGGCGCCGGTGAGGGTGGCAACGTCAATGATGACGTCCGGGTGTTCCTGCGACGCGGCAACGAGCCCGTCCGCCATGACCAGTCGGCCCTCGGCGTCGGTGTTGAGCACCTCCACCGTCTTGCCGCCGAAGATGGTCAAGACATCCGAGGGGCGGATGGCTGTTCCGGAGGGCATGTTTTCGGCAATGCACAGCCATCCGGTGACATTGACGGGCAGGGCGAGGGCGGCCACGGCCAGCACGGCGTTGAGGACGGCGGCGGCTCCGGCCATGTCGCACTTCATCGTCACCATGCCGGCGCCCGGCTTGATGGAAATTCCGCCGGAGTCAAAGGTGATGCCCTTGCCCACGAACGCCAGGTTGGCCACGGCGCGTTCGGACTTGTATTCCACCTTGACCATGCGGGGCGGGCGGGAGGATCCCTGACCAACGCCCATGATGCCGCCGTAGCCGTCCTTCAGCAGGCGTTTTTCATCCATGACGGTCACCTTGACCGGGCGGCCCTTGGCCAGATCCTTGGCCGCCTCGGCAAAGGTGGCCGGGTAGAGCTTGCTGGGGGGTTCGTTCACCAGGGTGCGGGTGGCATTGACGGCCTGCGCCAGCACGGCGGCGCGCTCCAGGGCTGCGGCAAGCTCGGGATCCTTGGCCAGGGTGGAATGGATGGTGACCTTGGTCACCGGTTCCCGCCGGCCCTTCAGGTCCGTGTGCAGGCTGGCGTATTGGTACGCGCCCAGCGCGGCACCTTCGGCAATGGCGGCGACCTGGCCCACCGTCGTCGTCGGCAGGGAAAAGACCACGTGGTGCAGGCCCGACAGTTGACGAATGGCGGCCCCGGCGCCCCGGCGCAGGGCCTCCTCGGTGGGCTGCGCACCCTTGACGGCACCGATGCCCAGCAAAACCAGGACCTTGGCGCCGGATTCGGGCAGGCCGGGAAGCCGCACCACTTGGTCGGCCGCGCCGCTGACGCCCAGCGCTGACAGGGAAGCTTTGAGAGTTGCAACGGCCGCGTTGCCAAGCGGCGCGTCCACAATGACCGGTCCGTCCTCGCCCTTGCCCACGGCAATGACCAGGGCGTCCGCGGACACCTTGGATAGCCCGGTATTGACCACGCGGACGCTGATGTTCTCTTTTGCACTCACTGAAATACTGTCCTCACTCTTTGGTGTCGGTGAACGGATATCACTGCCTACGATCGTAGCCCCTGCCTTCGGGTAGATGCCCGTGCGCGGCCGGCGCCGCCGTGCATGTGCCGATCATGGAATGATCGGGGCATGTGCGGCGTTGTGCTGTTCACAGATGCAAGCTGTTCAAGGAAGACGATGTCAATCACTGAGTACACCCCGTTCCAAGACCCCGAGTCCCTCTATAAGCTCAACACCGAGCTGTTGGCACAGGTTGATCTTTCCGGGTCCAACCTGTTGATGTCCTTCACGGGATTTTCCGATGCCGGGCACGTGGTCACCCAGATTTCGACGGAGTTGAAGGAAGAGCTGACGGGGGAGCCGGTGGCGGTCTTTGACGTTGACCAGCTCATCGACTACCGTTCGCGGCGCCCCCGCATCACCTTTTCCGAGGACCGCCTCAGCGACTATCGGGCGCCGTCGCTGGTGCTGTACCGCATGGTTGATGCGCTCGGCACGCCCTTTTTGTTCCTGACCGGCAGCGAGCCCGACCTGCAGTGGGAACGTTTCAGCAAAGCCGTGCTGGGCCTGGTGGAACGTTTCGACGTGAACCTGGTTGCGTGGGTGCATTCGGTGCCCATGCCCGTGCCGCACACCCGTCCCCTTGGTGCCACCGTGCACGGGAACCGCCCCGAGCTGATCGAGGGCATTTCCGCCTGGAAGGCCACCTTGGAGATTCCCGCCGCCATTGGCCATGTGCTGGAACACAAGCTCGACGCCGCAGGGCGCAATGTGGTCGGCTACGCCATCCACGTGCCCCATTACCTCTCCGACGCCGAGTACCCGCCAGCGGCCGTCGCCGGCCTGGAATTTTTGGGCGCGGCGGCGTCGCTGATGCTGCCCAGCGAAAGGCTGCGGGAGACAGGCCGCGCCGTTGAACGTCAAATCACCGAACAGGTGGAAGGGTCGGCGGAAGTGGCTTCAGTGGTGACCAAACTGGAGAAGCAGTACGACGAGCACAGTGAAGGCATTTCCCGCCGTTCCCTGCTGGCCGGGGACAATGACGAACTGCCCGACGCCGACGAACTCGGCGCCGCCGTCGAAGCCTACCTGGCCAGCCGCGACAGTGCCGCCCCCAAGGAATCCCCGGAGGAATCCACCGGCGAACCCGGCAAGGGCCGCCGCGACTAGCTGGACACACGCCCGGGGCCTTGGGCTGGCCGGGCCGCGACGCACGCCCGGGGCCCTGGCATAGGCTGGAGCTGTGGATACAAAACGGGCATGGCTGGTGTGGGGCATTGGGGTTTTCGCGTATTTAACCGCGGTGACGCATAGAACGTCCTTTGGTGTGGCAGGTCTGGTTGCCACCGACCGCTTTGATGCCACGGCCTCGGCCCTGTCTGCCTTCACGGTGATTCAACTGGTGGTCTATGCCGCCTTGCAGATCCCCGTCGGCGTGCTGGTGGACAGGTTCGGGCCGCGTGTGATGATCGCCACGGGTGCTGCGCTGATGAGCGTGGGCCAACTGCAGCTGGCGGCGGCGGAGTCCGTCCCGGCGGGGGTCCTGGGCCGGATCTTTGTCGGTGCCGGGGACGCGATGACGTTCATTGCGGTGCTGCGGCTGATTCCCCTGTGGTTCCCCGCGCACCGGGTCCCCATCCTGACGCAGCTGACGGGCCAGTTTGGCCAACTGGGGCAGCTCATCAGCATTGCCCCGTTTGCCCTGGTACTGAACACCGCGGGTTGGAGCCCGGCGTTTGTGGGACTGGCCGCTTTGGGGGTGCTGGCCTGTGTCCTCTCCGTCGCCCTGATCCGCAATGTGCCCCCGGGCACCGCGCTGCCCACCGTGCGCAGCGGCTTGAAGGAGACCGCCGGCAACCTCACCACGGCCTGGCGTCAGCCGGGCACCCAGCTGGGGATGTGGAGCCACTTTGCCACCCAATTTTCCGGCACCGTGTTCGTGCTGACCTGGGGCTACCCCTTCCTGGTCTCCGGCCAGGGGCTTGACTCCGCGACCACCACCGTGCTGCTGAGCCTCTTTGTGGTGGTGGGTCTGATCTGCGGACCCTTCCTGGGAAGTTGGGTGGGCCGCCACCCCCTGCGGCGCTCCACCATGGTGTTGACTGTCACGGTGGGCATCATGGCCGCCTGGTTTGCCGTCTTGGTGCACCCGGGACGGTCGCCCTTGTGGTTGTTGGTGGTGCTGATCCTGGTGCTGGCCATTGGCGGGCCGGCGTCCATGATTGGCTTTGATTTTGCCCGGACCTTCAACCCCTCGCACCGGGTGGGCACAGCCACCGGCATTGTGAACGTGGGTGGGTTTGTGGCTGCGCTGGTCACCATGTATTTGGTCGGCATCATTTTGGACCTGCTCAATGGTGCCGGCTTTTCGCAGGACGGTTTGTACTCCCTCGATGCCTTCCGCATCGCCTTTTCCTTCCAGTTCCTGGTTTTGGGCATTGGCTTCGTCATGGTTCTGCGCATCCGTGGCGGGCTGCGCCGGGACATGGCCGAACGGGGGGAGCTCATTCCGCCGCTGCGCGCCGTGCTCGCCGACAGCGGCCGCCGGCGCCGCCAGTTCCAGGCCGAGCGCAAGGACCGGCGGCCACCGCACAGCTAAAGGCTGTGCATAAAAACCTGCCTGCGGTTTTTATGCCGCAGCCGGCCGCCGTTATCCACAGATTGGCCGCCTTGGCCCAGGAGCTCTTTTTTTCAGGCCGCGCAGGCCGCAGCCTGAAAGCATGAATAAGCCCGAAGAGAAGATCAAAGTCAGCGCCGGCGAAGACCTCCTGGCCTTCATTCCCCACATGGTGGGGTACTGGCCGGACGCCAGTGTGGTGTGCATCGGCATGGCCGGCAAGCAGCTGCGGGCCACCATGCGCCTGGACCTGCCGGAGGAGCACAGCCCCGGGGTGGCCCAGCTCGCCCACATGGCCTCCGCGCAGATGGCCAGCGACAGCGTCTCCGATGGCTGCCTGCTGGCCATCTTCGCCGCCGAAGACTGGACCGATCCCGGGCGCCAGCCACATGCCCGGCTCTACGCGCACCTGCTGTCGGCGTTCGCACAGCAGGGTCTGCCGGTCAAGGACGCCTGGTTCGTGGGTGGACGGCATTGGCGCAACGTTTTCTGCACGGAGGCTGCCTGCTGCCCGTGGCCGGGAAAGGACAACAGCAGCATTCGCGAAAGCTTTGTCAATGCCGAGTTCATTTACCGCGGGAGCATGGTCCGGGAACCGCCGGAACGGCAGATCCGGGACCTCTCCACGCCCCGGGATCCAAAGTTTGTGCTGGCTGTGGCCCAAGCGGCTGCCCCGCTGCGTGATGCCCTGGCAGCCTGCGGGGCAGGTTCCGGGCAACTGGCCGTGACGCTGGGGGCATGGGAGAAGGCCCTGTCCCGGTGGCCGCTGACCCCTGATGCCACCGCCGCTGCCTACCTTTTGGCCAGCCTGGGGGACTGCCGTGTCCGTGACGCGGTCATGGTGGCCCTGGCCACGACGGCGGAGCAGTCGCTCATGGGTGCGGTGGGGCTCGGCCTGGTTTCAGCCGATGACGGCCAGCAGCTGTTGCTTCCCGGCGGGCGCTTCGAGGGCCATGAGGGCCCCTGCTGTCCCGTTGCCTGTGAAGAAGCGCAGCAGGATGGGCTTCTGGCGGCCATGAACAACTTTTCCAAAACCCTGGTGGGGGACCTCATCCACAGCGGCACGGCCAAAACGGCGCAGCCATTGCGCAAATCCTCCGGCACCCACGGGCGCCCCCGGCCGCTGCCCGGCACCCCGGGGGAGGGCACTGCACGCACAGCCAAAGCGGCCCTTGCCAGCGGGCCTGACTGGGAGCGGCTGGACCGGGCCGAGCCGTTGCTGCAGTTTCTGGCCCGCTCCACGGAGGGCCCGGACAGGGCGCCGGTACTGTGCATCTTGGGGTGGATCCAGTGGTGCAAGGGCCGTGGCACCTGGGCCGGCCACTACTTTGCGGCCAGCCAAAAAAGCCAGCCCGGATACAAGCTGGCCGCCCTGTTGGATCAGCTGCTGGCCGTTGGACACATTGCCCAGTGCGCCAAGGACCGGCGGACCGCCTGGCGCGGCTACGGAGCCGGCGGCAGGGGTGCGCAAGGCGGCTCCGATGTGGCTTGAGGCCCCGTGCTCGTGCAAATTCAGGCCCAGCGGCAAATCGTGAGACACTTGAGGTTGAGACCCGGTTGGGTTCGTGTTGATGCAGGACAGTGCTTGAATGACAGTGGCTGGAATGGTTTTTATTCCAGGGCAGCGGGAACAACGCAGCCGCGCAGGGAGTTGTACACCCTACGACCCTAAAGGCAACTGTGGTGCGCTCTGCAACATGGACTTGACAGGGTCATAGTGGTGTTGCCCAAAGGTAACTCCACAGACCGCCGTAAGAAAGGTTTTCTGTGTCTGCTACTGCCAAGAGCAAAGTCTCCCCCACGAAGGAGATTGAGGATCCCGCCGTGGAGGCCGAAGCGCCGCTGACGCCAGCACAGAAGCGCGCTGTCACCAACGCCGCCAAAAAAGCTGCCGCCGCGGGCGAATCAGCTCCTGAAGCCAAAACCGCCCCCAAGAAGGCCGCGGCCAAGCGGGGCAAGGCCGCCTCCGCCGGCGACGAGGAAGCCCCTGTGGAGCCTGTCGTCGAAGAGGAGGAGTCCGACGACGCCGCCACCGAGCGCCCCGTGCCCACCGGCACCGGCTTCGTGTATTCGGATTCCGATGACGACGACGCCCCCGTGCAGCAGGTAATGTCCGCCGGGGCCACAGCCGACCCCGTGAAGGACTACCTGAAGCAGATTGGAAAGGTGGCCCTGCTCAACGCGGAGCAGGAAGTGGACCTGGCGTTGCGGATTGAAGCGGGACTTTTCGCCCATGAGAAGCTGCAAAGCGCCGGCACGGACATGGACAACCAGCTCAAGCGCGATCTGGAGCGCATTGTCCACGACGGCAAGATTGCCAAAAACCACCTGCTCGAGGCCAACCTCCGCCTCGTGGTCTCGCTCGCCAAGCGCTACACCGGCCGCGGCATGCTGTTTTTGGACCTGATCCAGGAAGGCAACCTGGGTTTGATCCGTGCGGTGGAGAAATTCGACTACACCAAGGGCTTCAAGTTCTCCACCTACGCCACCTGGTGGATCCGCCAGGCCATTACCCGTGCCATGGCGGACCAGGCCCGCACCATCCGCATCCCCGTGCACATGGTGGAGGTCATCAACAAGCTGGCCCGCGTGCAGCGGCAGATGCTCCAGGACCTGGGCCGGGAACCCACGCCGGAGGAGTTGGCCAAGGAATTGGACATGACGCCGGAAAAGGTTGTTGAGGTTCAAAAGTACGGCCGCGAGCCGATCTCCCTCCACACCCCCCTGGGCGAGGACGGCGACTCTGAATTCGGTGACCTCATTGAAGACTCCGAAGCAGTGGTCCCGGCCGACGCGGTGTCCTTCACCCTGCTCCAGGAACAGCTGCACTCGGTCCTGGACACCCTCTCCGAACGTGAAGCAGGGGTTGTGGCCATGCGCTTTGGCTTGACCGACGGCCAGCCCAAGACCTTGGATGAGATTGGCAAGGTCTACGGCGTGACCCGCGAACGCATCCGCCAAATTGAATCCAAGACCATGTCAAAGCTGCGCCACCCCTCACGTTCACAGGTGCTGCGCGACTACCTGGACTAGTCTGCGCGCCGCCTGGGCCCGGCCGTTGCCGGGCCCGGGCGGCCCCCTTCGGGACAACACAAGAGGGCCCCAGCTGACTGGGGCCCTCTTGTGTTGTTGCTAGCTGCCTGTCCGCGCGCTTGTCTCTAGTCGACGGAAACGGGAGCCTTTTCATGCAAACGGCCAGTCTCGTCAAGCCACTCTGAGGCAAGCGGTTTGAGGGTGGCTTCCACGGCACGGGCGTGGTGGCCGCAGAAAAGCAGCTCACCGCCGGAGGACTCCAGCACTACCCGCACGTAGGCTTGTGCGCCGCAACGGTCGCAGCGATCCATGGTTGTCAGCTGTGTGCTGATGACACTGGTGGTCATGTTGGCCTCCTTCATAAGTCCTGTACTTTATACAACCACCTGCCACCGCCCTTCCTTCCCCCGGAGGGCCAACTTTCGCTAACCGCGTAGCCCGGGGACGGCACCCCGGCGGCGGGGACGCACCGTCAAATGAATGTCGCACCCAGGCGTTAACCTAGGTAATGAAGTTCCGCCCACCCCCAGCTCAAAGGAGTATGTCCACCGTGGCACGCCAAAGTTCCAACTACAGCGCCCGCCACCTTTCCGTGCTGGAAGGGCTGGAAGCTGTCCGCAAGCGGCCGGGCATGTACATTGGCTCCACGGACTCACGCGGCCTGATGCACTGCCTGTGGGAAATAATCGACAACTCCGTCGACGAGGCGCTGGCCGGGTATGGTCAGAACATTTCAGTGATTTTGCACCGGGACAATTCGGTGGAGGTCCATGATGACGGCCGCGGCATCCCTGTGGACGTGGAACCCAAAACCGGGCTGACGGGCCTGGAGGTGGTGTTGACGAAGCTGCACGCCGGCGGCAAGTTCGGCGGCACCTCCTATGCCGCCTCCGGCGGCCTCCACGGCGTGGGCGCCAGCGTGGTCAACGCGCTCTCGGCCCGCATGGATGCCCAGGTGGACCGCGGCGGGAAGACCCACCAAATGAGTTTCCGCCGCGGTGAGCCGGGCCACTTCAAGGATGTGGGCCGCACCCTCAGCCCCGACGTGGAATTTTCCCCCTTCACTGACAAATCCAGCCTTGACATTGTGGGCTCCACCAAGCGAGGCGTGACGGGGACCCGCATCAGGTACTGGGCCGACAGGCAGATCTTCACCGCGGACGCCAAATTTTCCTACGACGAGCTGGTGGCCCGCGCCCGGCAGACCTCCTTTTTGGTGCCGGGGCTGAAGATCAGGATCGTGGACGAGCGCAGGATTGCCGGCACCCCCGGCGAGTTTGCCACCCACGAGGAAATATTCCACCACGACGGCGGCCTGTCCGAGTTCGTGGACTTCCTGGCGGTGGGGGGCGCGGTCACCGACATTTGGCGGCTTCAAGGCCATGGCACCTTCACCGAGACGGTGCCTGTGCTCAACGCCAGCGGGCACCTTGAAAGCACTGCCGTGGAACGTGACTGTGAGGTGGACATTGCGCTGCGCTGGGGCACCGGTTATGACACCACCATGCGCAGCTTCGTGAACATCATTGCCACACCCAAGGGCGGGCGCCACCAGGAGGGATTTGAGCAGGCACTGCTGAAGACCTTCCGGAAAGTCATTGAAACCAACGCGCGCAAGCTCAAGGTGGGCAATGACAAGATTGAAAAGGATGATGTCATGGCCGGCATGACGGCCGTGCTGACTGTCCGTCTGGCCGAGCCGCAGTTTGAGGGCCAGACCAAGGAGATCCTGGGCACGCCGGCGGTGAAGAACATTGTGGCCAAGGTGGTGGAGCGCGAACTCAAGGCCAAACTCGAATCCACGCAGCGGGCAGACAAGAGCCAAAGCGCCCAGCTGCTGGAAAAAGTCGTCTCCGAGATGAAGTCACGCATTTCGGCGCGGGTGCACAAGGAGACGCAGCGCCGCAAGAATGCGCTGGAATCCTCGTCCCTGCCCACCAAGCTGGCCGATTGCCGCAGCAATGACGTGAAAAAAAGCGAGCTGTTCATTGTTGAAGGTGACAGTGCGCTGGGAACCGCCAAGCTGGCCCGCTCCTCGGACTTTCAGGCCCTGCTGCCCATCCGGGGCAAAATCCTGAACGTGCAGAAGGCCTCCATTGGCGACATGCTGGCCAACGCTGAATGTGCCGCGCTGATCCAAGTGGTGGGTGCCGGGTCCGGCCGCAGCTTCGATTTGGAGGCGGCCAGGTACGGCAAGGTCATCCTCATGACCGACGCCGATGTGGATGGCGCCCACATCCGCACCCTGCTGTTGACCTTGTTCTTCCGTTACATGCGCCCCATGATCGACGCCGGCAACGTCTATGCCGCCGTGCCGCCGCTGCACCGCGTGGAGGTTGTCAACCACGGCTCCAAGGCCAACGAGATGGTGTACACCTACTCCGAACGTGAGCTGCATGTGCTGCTGGCGAAGTTGGAAAAAGCCGGCAAGAGCTACAAGCAGCCCATCCAGCGGTACAAGGGGCTTGGGGAAATGGACGCCGACCAGCTGGCGGAAACCACCATGGATCCCCGCCACCGCACCCTGCGCCGGGTCACCAGCGCCGACGCCGACCGTGCGGAGCACACCTTTGAGCTGCTCATGGGATCCGATGTGGCCCCCCGCAAGGAGTTCATTGTGGCAGGCAGTGACGATCTTGACCAGGAGCGCATTGACGCCTGACCCCGGCCCCGGCGGCCCGCCACAGGGCTGCCCGGCCCGGGCGGCCCGCCGCCGGCCGGCAGGCTGCCTGGAACGCTAGCGCAGCAGTGGCGGCCCGAACAGCAGGGCTGTGGGGATGGCCAGCAGCAATCCGGCGGCCGTGATCACCAGTGACTGCCACAGGGCCGGCAGGGGAGGCGCCGGGGTGAGCAGACGTCCCAAACGGGCGGACGTGGTGGCCGGGGTGTCAATTTGATCGCCGGTGCCCGCCAGCAGCTTGTCGGCCGGAAGCTGCGCGGGGCCGCTGGCCACCAGAGCAATGGCTGTGACCAGGGTGGGTTTGCCCACGGTGCGCAGGGCCACGTCGTCGGCCAGGATTTCAATCAGGGAGGACACTGCCTGCTGGGCCAATCGGGAGGTCGGCAGCCAGGGCAGGGCCGAGCGCCACGCGGCGAAGGCCCAGAGCAGCAAATGGTGGCGTTGGGTCAGATGGGTTTGTTCATGCAGGAGCACCGCGCGCAGTTCCTCAGGGGAAAGCAGCTCCAGCAGGCCATTGGAGAGCACCGTCACCGACCGTGCCCCACCGGGCAGGCAGTACGCCACAGGAGCCTGGGAGTTGATGACAAGCGTGTGCGGACTGTCGGTGGACGGCGAGCTGAGCAATTGCAGCAAATCCCGGTGCCGGGTCCGCTGGCGGTGGATCCGGTAGTAGCTGAGCCAGAGCGTGAAGACCAAATGCACTGAAAGCAGCGCCGCTGCGCTCAAGGCAAAGGCATGCACCAGTCCCAGGGTATCCAGTGACTGCCTGCCCTGGAGAATGCGCAGCAGCCCGGACAGTCCGCTGAGCAGGTTGTCGCCCAAGGTGAGCAGACCGTAGCAGAGCATGGCGCCAATCATGGACAGCCCGCCTGCGAGCGCTATGGACTGCCACAGCACCATGGCGGCAAAAGGTGCCCGGGCGGGCCAGGCCGCGCGGGACAGGAAAACCGGAACAGGCCAGGCCAAGGCCACGGCCAGAAAGGCAAGGAACCACGAGGTCCAGAACATGGGTTCAAATCTACCGTGGAAGGGCCCTGGACATGGCCGCCGCCGCAGGCCGGCCGGCACGCCAGCTGGAACACCAAAGGTGGCTCCGCTGCCGTGCCGGCCGTGCGCGGGGCCGTGCCGGGATCAACGTCCCAGGAGCTTCCGCAGGGTCTCGGCCTCACCTGAACTGACGGTGCCAATGAAGCGCGCCAGCACGGCCTCCCGGTCGGGGGCCGAGCCGAGCACCTCCAGCATGAGCTCCGCGGTGTGGTCCTCGCGGCTGGTCACGGCGCGGTAGCGGTGCGGGCGGGTGGAACGCTCCCGCTCCACAATGCCCTTTTTTTCCAGGCGGGAAAGCACCGTCAGCACAGTGGTGACGGCCAGCGGACGCGATTCAGTGTCCGCACCCGTGCTGCTGGGACGCTGCGAGAGCAGGTCCCGCAACACGTTGGCAGTTATGGCTTCCTGATGTTCCCACAGCAGGTCCATGACTGCCCTTTCGAGATCTCCAAGAGTCGCCATTTACTTCCTCATTTACAACCGTCACACGAAATGCGGCAGCACGTTTGTGCGCCCAGTTACAAATGTACAGCTTTTGACAACAAAGTTCTACACAGAGTAGAACTAGAACTTCTACAAGACGTAGAATCTAGGTGCGGCGTGACGTTGACGCGTGAATGAGGGGAAGCAAGTGGAAGCTCTGGACATTGCCCGGTGGCAGTTCGGAATTGTGACCGTGTACCACTTCCTGATGGTCCCACTGACCATTGGGCTGGGAATCCTCGTGGCCCTGCTGCAGGGCCGCTGGCGCAAAACAGGCGACGAGGCATACCTGCGGATGACCAAGTTCTGGGGCAAATTGTTCCTCATCAACTTCATCATGGGCGTGGCCACGGGCATTGTGCAGGAATTTCAGTTTGGCATGGCCTGGAGCGAGTACAGCCGCTTTGTGGGCGACGTCTTCGGTGCCCCGCTGGCCATGGAGGCCCTGCTGGCTTTTTTTGTGGAATCAACATTTTTGGGCCTGTGGATTTTTGGTTGGAAGAAACTGCCGCCAAAAATCCACCATGCCTGCCTGTGGATAGCGGTGGCAGGCTCCATTGTCTCCGCCTACTTCATCCTGGTGGCCAACTCCTGGATGCAGCACCCCGTCGGCGTGGATCTAATCGAGGGACGTCCGGTGATGGTGGATGCCTGGGCCGTCTTTAGCAACAACACCGCCATTGTAGCGTTCTTCCACACCATCACCGGCGCACTGGCCGTCGCCGGCGGATTCCTGCTCGGCATCTCCTGGTACCACCTGTGGCGGCGCCGCAGGGACGGCATTGACACCGTGGACGCCCAGGGGCGCGTGGTGGTGGGGGAGTCGGACCGCATTGCCGGCCGGGATAAAAAGGACCACGCAGTCTGGATCACATCCCTGCGCCTGGGGGCTGTGGTGGCCATGGTGGCGTTCGCCGGCACCGCCATCTCCGGTGACGTGCAAGCCAAGCTGATGTTTGACCAGCAACCCATGAAGATGGCAGCCGCCGAGGGCGCCTGCCACGACGGCACCGGATTCTCCGTGCTCTCCATAGGGAACCTGGGCAGTCAGGACTGCGATGACGTGGTGGCTGTCATGGAGGTTCCGGGCCTGCTGTCATTTTTGGCCAATGGCGACTTCACCACCGAGGTCCGCGGCGTCAACACGCTGGTGCCGGAGTATCAGCAAAACTATGGCACGCACCTGCCGGACAACCCCATCTACGGTGACCGTGCCGGCCAGGAAATCGACTACCTGCCCGTGATGGCAGTGACGTACTGGGGATTTCGCATCATGATCGGCTTTGGCGGCCTTGCCGCGGCAGCTGCCGCAGCCGCCCTCTGGCTGACCCGCAAGGGCACGGTGCCACAGTCGCGGAACCTGATGCGTCTGGCCCTGCTGGGAATCCTGGCCCCGTTTGGCGCCAACGCCGCCGGCTGGATTTTCACCGAGATGGGCCGCCAGCCTTTTGTGGTGGTCCCCAACCCTGCCATGAGCGGCATTGACCAGGTGTTCATGTTCACTGCGGCGGCGGTCTCCCCGGGGGTCGGCCCGGGCGAGGTGATCTTCTCGCTGGTGGCTCTGACCTGCGTGTACGCGGTGCTCCTGGTGGTGGAGGTCAAACTGTTGAGCAAATACGTGCGTGGCGGGGTGGTCTCGGCCATGCCTGAACTGGCGGGGACCACATCCAAGGACGGCGGTTCCGGGACGTCTGCGTCACCGGATGACGATGTCCTCGCCTTCGCCTACTAACCCACGCCCCAACACCGTTGCCTAAGGATTTGTCATGGATTTTCTTCCCACCCTGTGGTTCATACTCATCGCCGTGCTGTGGACCGGCTACCTCTTCCTGGAAGGCTTTGATCTGGGCGTCGGCATGCTGATGAAGACCTTCGCCCGCGGGGAAAAGGAACGCCGGGTGCTGTTGAACACCGTCGGTCCGGTCTGGGACGGCAATGAAGTGTGGCTGCTGACCGCCGGCGGGGCAACCTTTGCCGCGTTCCCCTTTTGGTACGCCTCACTGTTTTCCGCCCTGTACATCCCCCTGGTCCTGGTGCTCCTGGCGCTGATCTTCCGTGCCGTGGCGTTTGAATACCGGGGCAAGATCCACTCGGACAGCTGGCGCAACACCTGGGACTGGGCCATTGCCGCAGGCTCCTTCGTGGCGGCCTTTGGCGTAGGTGCCATGCTGGCATTGACCACCACGGGCCTGCCCCTGAATGCCAACGGCGACCGCGTGGGCGGACCCTTCGCCTGGTTCAGCTGGTACGCCGTGCTGGGGGGACTGGCCGTGGTGGGCTTTGCCTTGATCCACGCGGCCGTGTTCGTGGCCCTCAAGACCGACGGCGAGATCCGTCACCGCGCGCGCCGCCTGGTGGGACGGATGCTGCCCGTGGCACTGGCACCGCTGGCCATCTGGGTGCTTGCCGTGGTGCTCCAGCATGGCAGGACCTTCAGCTGGCCGCTGGTGGCGGTGGCGGTGCTGGCCGCGGTTCTGTCCTGGTTCGCCAACAGGGCCATTCGCGAAGGTTTGAGCTTTGTGGCCATGGGTGTGTTCCTGTTGGCCGGCAGCGCAGCCATTTTCAGCGCCGTCTACCCCGTGGTGCTGCCCTCCACGCTGGACCCGCTGTGGAACCTGACGGTGGAAAACGCCTCCTCCTCCCGCTACACCCTGGGCCTGATGTCCATTGTGGCCGCCGTGGGCCTGCCCCTGGTCCTGGCCTACCAGGGATGGACCTACTGGGTGTTCCGCAAGCGTGTCACGGTGGCCCAGCTGCCGGAACCGGTGGACTTCGTCCCCGCCATTGGCGCGTCCTGACATGGGCCGGCGTGCAGCGCTTCCGACAGGCAGGTCCACCAGGGTGGCCCTGGCGGTTTTGGCCGGGCTGGCTGCCCTGAAGTCCGTGGGGCTGGTGCTGGGCCTTGGCGCCCTGGCCCACGCCCTGGCACAGTGGGCCGGAAACGCGCCCCTGGACGGCCCCCGGCTGCTCCTGTCGGGTGCCCTGGGGGCCCTGCTGCTGGGCACCTCGGTCTGGGGCCAGGCCATCATGTCCCGGCGTGCTGCGCTCGGTGCCAAGGAGGAGTTGCGCGGCAAATTGGTGGCGCACCGCCTGGATCCGCGGCGTGGCGGCCAAGGCGGCTCTGTCGGCGCCGAAGGCATGCTGGCCAGCCGCGGGCTCGACGGGCTGGACAACTACTTCAGCACCTACCTGCCCGCCTTGGTCAGCTGTGCCGTGCTGCCCCTGCTGGTGGGATTGCACATACTGATTTCCGACTGGGTCAGTGCCTTGATAGTGGTCCTGACGGTGCCGCTGGTGCCGGTGTTCATGATCCTCATAGGCCTGCATACCCAGGAACGGGTGGCAGCTGCCGCCGATGGTTTGGCCAGACTGTCCAACCACCTGCTGGAACTGGCCCGGGGGCTGCCGGTGCTGGTGGGGCTGCGCCGCGCCTCCGCCCAGCGCAAGGCACTGGCCGAGGTGTGCGAGGGTTACCGGAAATCCACCATGGCCACACTGCGCACTGCCTTCCTGTCGGCCATGGCACTGGAACTGATCAGCACCATTTCCGTGGCGGTGGTGGCGGTGTTCATTGGTGTCAGGCTGGTTGCCGGGACCATGCCGCTGGAGGCCGGGCTGCTGGCGCTGATGCTGGCTCCGGAGTGCTTCCGCCCGCTGCGCGACCTGGGCGCCGCACACCACGGCAGCGAAGACGGCGTGGAGGCGCTGCGCCGTGTCAATGAAATTCTGGACGGCCCTGCCCGGCCGCTGGACACTGCACCAGCTACACAAGGTGGGGAGGCCAGGGAAGGCACAGCCCACGCCGTCATGGTGGCCCATGACTTCACCGTCCGTTATCCGGACCGGGGCGCGCCGGCAGTGGCCCGGTTCAACCATGTCCTGGCCGCCGGCGGGACCCTGGTGCTGGACACTGCCAGTGGAACAGGAAAGTCCACGCTGCTGGCAGCCATGGCGGGCATCCTGCCGGCCGCCGGGGAGGGCGCCGCCGTGACCGGCGGGGAACTGCGGATCCGCAACCGTGCCGGAACGGTGCTTGTATCCCAGCATCCGGCGTTCACCGAACACAGCGTCGCGGCCGAGGTGGCCCTCTACGCCGCCGGCCCGGAACAATGCGTGGTTGCCGACCAGGACGTGCATGCCGCCCTGGCACGGGTCAACGCCGCGCACCTGATGCACCGGCCCGTCATGTCCGCCAGCCCCGGGGAGCTGCGCCGTGTGGCGGTGGCCCGGGCCCTGGCACGCATTGCCGTGGATCCGGCAGTGGAGCTGGCGCTCCTTGATGAACCCACGGCGCACTTGGATGCGGTCTCGGCGCAGGCAGTGCGGGAAGCCATGGTGCAGCTGCGGGGGACAGTGGCCCTGGTTGTGGCCACCCACGATCCCATCCTGGCAATGATGCTCGCACCGGGGCAGGCAACGGGTGCTGGATCCGGCGCCGGCGGCGCACTGGCGGCCGGTCCAGCCGGGCCGGGGGATGCCCCCGTGCCCGCCGTCCCCATTGACCCGCCAGGCCCCGTGGCGGACAGGAACGGCGCCGTGCGGCTTTCCTGGCGCCATGTGCGCCGCCTGCCCCTGCTGTCACCGCGCTTCGCCGCAGCCGTGGTCGTTTCGGCGCTGGCCATGCTCAGTGCCGCGGCCCTGTCCGGAATCTCGGCGTGGCTCATAGTGTGGGCGGCGGCGCAACCACCCATCCTGTACCTGATGACACTCATTGTGGGAGTCCGCGCCTTCGGCATAGGCCGTTCCCTGCTGCGCTACCAGGAACGGCTCCTGGCCCACGACGCCGTGTTCCGCTGGGCCATGGAGCTGCGCCTGCAGCTGTGGGATTCCCTGAGCTCCTCCGTGGCGCACTGGGGCAAGCTCAGCCGCTCCGGCGGGGCCCTGGGAACGCTGGTGGCCGACGTCGACGAGCTCCGGGACGCGGTGCCGCGGGTGGTGGTGCCCATTCCTGCTGCGGCGCTCAGCTACGGCGCCGTGCTGTTGACGGTGTTCCTGCTGGCACCCCAGGCCACCCCCATTGTCCTGGCACTGGGCGTTGCGTGCCTGCTGCTGTTGCCGGTGCTGGTGCTGCTGGCCCAACGCCGCGCCTCGGCAGCAACTGCCATCCACCGCATTTGGTTGACCGAACGGATCACCACGCTCTTTTCCGCTGCCGGCGACATGGCCGCAAATGGGATCGGCGCGGCGGAGGCTGCCCGCTTCAGCCGCAGCGACGGCGCCGTGGCCAAGCCGCTGCGCCGGCTGGCCTGGACTGAGGGCCTGGGCCAGGGCCTGGTGACGCTGCTGACCTCCCTGGCAGCCATTGCCGCCGCCTTCACAGCCATCTCCGCCCAGCTCGACCCGCGCGCGGCCGCCGTGGCCGCGCTGCTCATGCTGGCGCTCGCCGAACCACTGGGCCAGTACCTTGCCGCCGTCAATGAACTGCCGGCGCTCGCAGGCCTGATGCGCCGGATCCTTCCCGAACTCGACGCCCCGGCCACCGTCCACAGCGGCATTGAGCAGGCACCGGCCGGAGAAGCCACGATCACTTCGCTGGCGGTTCAGGACATCACCGTCAGCTACCCCCAGGCGCAGCGCCCGGTGTTCACGCAGCTTGCCGGCGGCACACAGCGTGGGCAATGGTGGAGTGTCAGCGGCCCATCGGGATCCGGCAAATCCACACTGCTGGCGCTTCTGCTGGGCTTTTTAAAACCCCAGGCGGGCAGCTATCTGCTCAATGGGCGGCCCGCCACGGCCGCCGGCCTGTCCCGGATTGCCTGGTGCCCCCAGGATGCGTACCTGTTCAATTCCACCCTGCGTGCCAACCTGGCCCTGGGACGCCCGGCGGCAACGCCGCCGCAGGAGTCAGAACTGCAGGCGGCGCTGGAGACCGTGGGCCTGGGCACGTGGCTGGCAGGGCTGCCGGAAGGGCTGCAGACCCGGGTGGGATCCGGTGGCCACCACCTCTCCGGCGGCCAGCGGACCCGTGTGGCCGTGGCCCGGGCCCTGTTGTCAGGGGCCGACGTGGTGCTCCTTGATGAGCCCACGGCGCACCTGGGTGTGGATGAATCAGCTGCCCTGATTGACGCCCTGCGCGTGGCCTTGTCTGATTCCGCGGTGGTCCTGGTCACCCACGACGCCGCATTGGCGGCCCGCGCGGACCGGCACCTGGCCCTGGGCTCCAGTGGGAATCTGCCCCACGGGGAGGGGGTGGACGTGGTCCGCGCCTGAGATTGCGGGGAAGCCCGGGACTTTAGGGGATGAGCTTCTCCGTGCGGTAGCGCTCAAAGAGGTCAATGAAGGCATCGAGCGTGCGCCGGTAGCCGGTGAAGCCGGCCACGCGGCTCTTGCCCATGTCCGCCGTCACTTCAATGGTTCGCCCCAGGTCCCCATCCGTGTGCCACCAGGAGGCAACCCGGCCCAGCTCGGCTTCCGCCAGCCCGTGGCGCCCAGCCAGCTCCCGCCACTGCCCGGCCCGCCCGGCCATGGCCTGCTCCAGGGGACGGGGCGCTTCCTCAAAGCCTTCCCAGGCAACACCGAAGTGCGCGGCGATCCTTGGCCACATCCAACGCCAGCGGAAAACATCGCCATTGACCACATTGAAGGCCTCATTGGCGGCCGCCGGTGTGGTGGCCGCCCAGAGCATGTGCTCGGCGAGCAGACCGGCGTCGGTCATGTCCGTCAGGCCGTTCCACTGCGTTTGGGAGCCAGGGAAAACAAAGGGCTCCCCGCTGTCCCGGCAGAGCGTTGCCTGCGCTGCCAGGGTCAGGCCCATGTTCATCGCATTGCCCACGGCGTGGCCAATGACGGTGTGGGCGCGGTGCACCGACCAGCTAAAGCCCTGCTCCGCCGCGGCAGCGAACAATTCATCTTCCTGGGCGTAGTAGAAGTTGCGCACGGGCAGGCGCGGCTCCTCCTCGTGGAACGGGGTGTCGGCCATCTCACCTTCGCCATAGGCCTCAAAAGGGCCCAGGTAGTGTTTGAGCCCGGTCATCAAGGCCACATGTGCCACCGCCTTGTCCCGCAGCACGGCAAGGAGAGAGCGCAGCATGCCGGCATTGACCACAATGTTTTCCTCCTCCGTGTCCTGGCGGGACCAGGCGGTGAAAAAAACGTGCGTGGGATGTTCGTTCGCGAGCGCAGCCGCCAGTGACTCCTGCGAGGTCAAATCTGCCGGCAGCCAGCGCACGCCGTCCCGGTCCGTGCCGGGGGTGCGTGAGATGGCCAGCACCTGCCACCCTCCGGCCGTGAGGGCATCAACAAGGGCCGAGCCCGCAATGCCCGTGGCGCCCACCACGAGGGCTGTTTGCTGTTCCTGGGGGTTTGCTGTGTTCACCGGTGTCATGCTGGTGGCAAGCCGGAAACAAACGTAATTATTCCAAGGCCCACACGCCCGCCGGCCTGTGGGAGGCTGTAAGGGTGCCGGACAACAAGAACGTCGAAACCACCCCTGATGGGCACCACCTGATCATTGGCGGGCGGAAATGGCGGGCCAGCGACCCTGGCATTGCCCCCAAGCTGCGTCAGGAACTGGTCGATGAACTCATGAACGCCCGCCGGGCCGTCAAGGCAAAGGAAACCGACGCGCGGACCAGGGTCAATGACGCCAAAACAGCCTTGGGGGAACGCGGCCAGCCCTGGTGGGAGGAGCCGGAACCGGAACTGCTGGAGCGGAGAATCGCGGCAACCATCCTGGCGCTGCTGCGCAAGCGAGTGGACAGGTCCATTTGTCCCAGCGACGTGGCCCGCGTGGTCGGCGGCGATGCGTGGCGCACCCACATGGACACCGTCCGCCGCGTGGCCGCGCAGCTGGCCGGGCGCGGGGAGATCATTGCCACCCAAAAAGGCGTGCCGGTGGCGGCCGACGCCGCGCGCGGCCCCATCCGTCTGATCCGTCCACCGGCGGAGCCGCAGGAGCCGGCCGCTTTGTGAACCGGTCCCGAAGCTGCACCCCTGGTGGCTGCTTCCGGAAAAGTCAGTCCAGGGGCAGCTCAAACGCCTCCTGGGCCGCCTCCGCGCCGGCCACGGCCTTCGGCGCCGGCTGCGCCGCTGCCGGCGCCGCGGCGGGGGATCCATTGGCTGCCCCCGCTGCCCGCGTGCCGGAGTCGATGCTGGGACCGAGCAGGTCAATGCCGGCGCTTAAAGCCACCCCGGAGCCGTCGCGGTGGCCGTGCTCAAGGGGCAGGGACCGGGCCACCCCGGCACCCGTGGAGGCCTTGGCGGGTCCGTGCCCGGCCCATGCCAGCAACAGCCGGTCCTCGCCGCGCAGGAAGCGGTGCGCCCGCACACCCGCCGTGGCACGGCCCTTGGCGGGATACTCCGAAAACGCCGTCACCTTCGCTGAACCCGACGGCGTGCCCGGCAGGGCCTCCTGGCCGCCGGCCACCGTCACCACCACGGCGTCGGGATCGGCGGGGGAGACCGCGGCAAAGCTGATCACGCTGTCACCGGCGCCGAGCTTGATGCCGGCCATGCCGGCTGCGGTGCGCCCCTGGGGGCGGACGTTGCCGGCGCTAAAGCGCAGCAACTGGGCGCCGCGGGTGATGAACACCAGATCGTCCGTGTCCGACGCCGGCGCCACCGCCACCACCTGATCCTTGGGTTTGAGGGAAATGTAGTCCCACTCGTCGCGGTTCAGCGGGTAGTCGGGGGTGACACGCTTGACCACTCCTGCTGCGGTGCCCACTGCAAAGACGGTGTTCAAGGCTACAAAGCCCAGCAGCTTTTCCCCCTTGTTCAAGGTGATGAAGTCCTTTGCCGCAACGCCGCCGGAAAGGTTGGGCAGGGCCGCGGTGGGCGGCAGCACGGGCATGTCCACCACCTGCAGCCGCAGCATGCGTCCCAGCGACGTCAGCGCGGCAATTTCGGCCCGGGCCGTGGTTTTAATGACGGACCGGAACACATCATGCTTAGTGCGGCCGCCACTTTCCGCCAGCGCGTCCGCCGTGGAGGTGCGGGCAATCATGCCCGTGGCGCTGAGCAGGACCCAGCAGGGGTCGTCGGCAATTTCCAGGGCCAGGGGCGCAGCTTTGCCGCCGGTGACGGCGAGGGCTTTGGCCACCGACGGCGCCATGGCCTCGGATTCCAGCAGCACGGTCCGCCGCGCGGTGCCATAGTTGGCGGCCACCTCGCCGAGCTCGTCGGAAACCAGCTGGTGCAGCAGTTCCTTGGATGCCAGGATCGCTTCAAGGGCTGCAATTTCACGGCGCAGCTCGTCACGTTCGGCTTCGAGCTCCACCATGGAGAAGCGGGTCAGCTGGCGCAGCCGCAGGGCCAGAATGTAGTCGGCCTGGATTTCGGAAAGGTCATAAATGGCCATCAGGCGCTCCCGCGCGGCGGCCACCTCATCGGAGCTGCGGATGATTTGGATGACCTCATCAATGTCCACTATGGCTATCAGCAGGCCCTCCACCAGGTGCAGCCGGTCCTGCTTTTTACCCAGCCGGTGGGCGGTGCGGCGGCGCACCACGTCAATGCGGTGGGAGACAAAGACCTGCAGCAGCGGCAGCAGGCCCAGGGTCTGCGGCTGGCCCTCCACCAGGCAGACATTGTTGATGCCAAAGGATTCCTCCAACGGCGTGTAGCGGTACAGCTGCTCCAGGACGGCGGCCGGATTGAAGCCGTTCTTGATTTCAATGACCAGCCGCATGCCGTTCTTGCGGTCGGAGAGGTCAATGAAGTCGGCGACACCCACAAGCTTTTTATTGTTGACGGCGTCCTTGAGCTTTTCCTTGACCTTCTCCGGCCCCACCAAATACGGCAGCTCGGTCACCACCAGGCCCGTGCGGCGTGGCGAGATTTGTTCCACGGCCACCTTGGCCCGGGTCTTGAAGGAGCCGCGGCCGGTGGCGTAGGCGTCACGGATGCCGGCCAGGCCCACAATGCGCCCGCCGGAGGGCAGATCCGGCCCGGGCACATAGGCCATCACATCCTCCAAGGTGGCCTCCGGGTTGGCGATCAGGTGTTGCGCGGCGGCAATGACCTCGCCCAGGTTGTGCGGGGCCATGTTGGTGGCCATGCCCACGGCAATGCCGCTGGCGCCATTGACCAACAAGTTGGGGTACGCGGCCGGCAGCACCGAGGGCTGCAGCATCTGGTTGTCATAGTTGGGGACAAAGTCCACCACGTTCTCATCCAGGTTGCCGGTCAACGCCAGGGCGGGCGCGGCCAGGCGCGCTTCCGTGTAGCGCGGGGCGGCCGGACCGTCGTCGAGCGAACCAAAGTTGCCGTGGCCGTCAATGAGCGGCAGGCGCAGGGAAAAGTCCTGTGCCATGCGCACCATGGTGTCGTAAATGGCGGAATCGCCGTGCGGGTGCAGCTTGCCCATGACCTCGCCCACCACGCGGGCGCTTTTAACGTGGCCCTTGTCCGGGCGCAGGCCCATCTCGGCCATCATGTACAAAATGCGGCGCTGCACGGGTTTGAGGCCGTCGCGGGCATCCGGCAGGGCACGGGAGTAAATCACCGAGTAGGCGTACTCGAGGAAGGACCCTTCCATCTCACTGGAGACGTCTATGTCCACAATATTTTCCACGAAGTCATCTGCTGCGGGAGCTTGGCGCTTTGCCATGGTGGCAGTGGTTCCTTTTCTGCATGGGGTGTTGCGATAAGGACATGCGCACCACGGGCACGATCATGTCGGTACAGTGATTCTATGGTGAAGCCAGAACCCGCGCCGGATTATCCCGCGCATTGGGAAGCGGATGTTGTTCTTCGCGACGGTGCGACGGGCCACCTGCGCCCCATGAGCGCCGCCGACGCCGAGGCGGTGCAGGAATTCCACATGGCACAGTCCCAAAACTCCATTTATCTGCGCTTCTTCACCTACAAATCCAAGCTTACGGCCAAGGAACTCCGCCGCTTCACGGAACTTGACTACCGGGACCGTGTGGCATTTGTCATAACGCGCGCGGGTAGGATCCTGGGCATTGGCCGCTATGACAGGCTCGATGACCCCGCCGAAGCGGAGGTGGCTTTCAATGTCTCCGATCATCATCAGGGCCAGGGCCTGGGCTCAATCCTGTTGGAGCACCTGGCCGCTGCCGCCCGTGAAAACGGGATCGACAGGTTTTCCGCCGAGGTGCTGCCCGAAAACCGCAAAATGATCCAGGTGTTCTCCGACGCCGGCTATGAGGTGCACCGGCACTTTGACGACGGCGTGATTTCCCTTTACTTTGACATTGACCCCACTGAAAAATCCCGGGCCGTGATGGAATCCCGCGAACACCGCGCCGAAGCCCGCAGCGTCGCCGGTCTCATGGCGCCGCGCTCCGTGGCCGTCATTGGCGCCAGCCGCACCTGGGGCAGCATTGGCCAGCAACTGCTGGTGCACATTGTGGAGGGCGGCTTCAACGGGGCCGTCCACGCGGTAAACCAGGAAGCGCTGGAAGTTTCCGGCATGATGCCCTACGCCAGCATCGCCGAGGTGCCCGGGCCCGTGGATTTGGCAGTGATTGCCGTGCCCTATGCCGAGGTTCCCAAGGTGGTGGAACAGTGCGGAAAAGCGGGCGTCAAGGGGCTGGTCATTGCCACGGCCGGTTTTGCCGACAACGGCGACGCCGGCCTGGCGCGGCAGCGCTCCCTGGTCCGCCTGGCGCGGGCCAACGGCATGCGGCTGGTGGGACCGGCGTCCCTGGGCGTGGCCAACACCGATCCGGCGGTGTCCCTCAATGCGTCCATGGCGCCGTCCCTGCCCGGCCGGGGCGGGCTGGGCGTTTTTACCCAGTCGGCGGCACTGGGCATTTCCTTGTTTGCCTCCCTGAGCCGGCGCAATGTGGGCATGTCCACCGTCCTGTCCGCGGGCAACAGGGCCGATGTGTCCGGAAATGACATGATGCAGTTCTGGGAGGATGACCCCAACACCACGGCGTGCGGACTGTACCTGGAATCCATTGGCAACCCGCGCAAGTTCTCCCGCATCTCCCGGCGCCTGGCCCGTTCCAAGCCCGTCATTGTGGCGAAGTCGGATTCGGTGGGTTTGCGGCTGCCGCCGGGCCATGCCGTACGCACCACCCAGGCCCCCCAGGGCGCGCTGGACGCCATGCTCCGCCAATCCGGGGTCATCCGGGTGAACACTTTGGAGGAACTGGCAGATGTGGCCCAGCTGGTGGCCAGCCAGCCGCTGCCGAAGGGTCCGGGACTGGCCATCATTGGAAATTCCGCGGCCCTGGGCACCGTGGTGGCCGATTCCACTGAACAGCATGGCCTGTCGGTGGCGGCGCTGCAGACCCGGCTGGAGTTGGACATTGGCCAATCCCGGGCGCTGCCACTGCTCAAACGCACCGTGCGCGGGGCATTGGCGGAGCCCGGCGTCGATGCGGCCATGGTGACCCTGCTGCCGGTGGCGGGGTTGGACCTTGAGGCCGTGGCAAAGGTGCTGGGCGAATGCTCGGCCGCGGCCGGCAAGCCGGTCATTGCCGTCTTCTGCGGCATCATTGACCCCGCGGTCAACGTCAACGTCCAGCTTGCGGCGGGCGTGCCGTCGTATTCCAGCCCGGGCACAGCCATTGGGGCGTTGGCGGCAGTGACCCGCTATGCCCAGTGGCTGGCGCAGGCGGTGCCGGTGTTTGATCCCCCGCCGGGGGTGGAGTCCAATGCCGCCCAGGAGCTGCTCGATTCCTGGCTCAAGGACGTTCAGGGCGATTCGCTGGTGACCCTGCTGCCGTCCCAGGCGCGCAGGCTTTTGGCGCATTACGGCATTGACGTTTTGGAATCGGCACCCTTTGGCAGTGAAGAGCAGGCGGTGGCCGACGCGCAGCGGCTGGGTTGGCCGGTGGCGCTGAAAACCCTGGATCCGAGCCTGCGTCACCGCCTGGACCTGGGCGGGGTGCGCATCAACATTGAAAACGCCCAGTCCCTGCGCCGCAACATTGCCCAGATGCGCAAACTGCTCGAACCCTACGGGGCCGTCAACCTGGAGGTGCAGAGCATGGCCCAGGTGGGGCAGTCCTGCACCCTGCGCGCCATTGAGGACCCACTGCTGGGACCCGTGGTCTCCTTTGGGTTGTCGGGGGATGCGGTGAACCTGCTTGATGACTGGGCCCACCGGGTGCCGCCGCTGTCAGCGGATGCCGCCGCCGAGCTGATCCGTTCCCCGCGGGCGGCAGCGAAACTGTTCGGCCACGAAGGTTTGCCGGCCGGGAACGTTGCGGCGCTGGCGGATTTGGTGGCACGGGTGGCCATGCTCAAGGACGAGCATCCGGAAGTGGCGTTTTTGGAATTCAAACCCATTTTAGTGGGACCAACTGCGGTGACGGTCTTGGCCGCCGACGTGCGGATCGGCAATCCCGGGCAGCGCACCGACAGCGCCCGGCGTGCCCTGTTGTCCTGACTGGATCCGGTCCTGTGGGCACACCCATCCACAGCCGGTTCGCAACACCGCCGCCAAAGTGCGAAAATGGGGACCATGAACAGCTTCGGAGCCGGTGCCCCGGCCAACATCAAGGGCCGTGATCTGGAATCCGCCCTCCAGCGCTCAGGTTTTTACCCCCGGCTGGTGGCCGACGTGGTCAATGACGCCCTGGACGGGCAGCAAAGCCTGGCACACCTGGTCCACCTGGAAACCCACTTTGAACGCAATGAGGTGCACCGCCACATCACAGTGCTGGTGCTGACCTCGGAGATGCTGGTGATCACCCACGTCGATGACCACCAGCTGGATGAATCCGGGGAACAAATGGTGGCCCAGGTCTCCACCGAATCGGTGCCGGTGAGCCAGATCCAGTCAGTGGTGCTCAGCTACATCTACTCCCAGCCGCAGGACTACAAGCCCTCGGACCCGGCCCGCGAACTCACGCTCGCCATTGCCTGGTCCGGCGGCCAGCGGGTGGAGATGGGGCCATCCTCCTGCGGGGATCCAAGTTGCGACGCCGACCACGGCTATTCCGGGACCATCATGCAGGAGGACATTGCGCTGCGGATCAGCGCCGAAGCCGAGGGGCTGCAGGCCGTTGCCGACGCCAAGGCCTTCGCGCGGGCACTGCGGGCAGTGAACACCGGCGCCGGTTCCCCCGGCCATCCCGAGGCCGGCGCCGCCAAGTTTCCCGCCTTTGGCGCCCGCCTGGGCCGTTCCCATTACCGCCGCTGAGCACAGGGGGCTTCCATGACCACACCCACACAAGCCCCCGCGGAAGTGAAACTGCTGGCAGCCCAACCACCCCTGCCGCCGGCACCGGCCTACGGCAGCGCCAGCATTGCAGAGGTGCTCAGCAGCGCAGCGGCCGTGCTGGGGGACGGCAGCTTTGAAAACGTGCTGAATCTTCCGCCGGCCAAACGTGTGTGCGTGGTGCTCGCAGACGGCCTGGGCAAGTCGCTGTTGAAGCAGCGCGGCGCCCATGCACCCTTCCTGCGCGGGGTCCTGGCCGCCGACGCCGGGGGCAAACACCCCCGCACCCTGCACGCGGCCTTTCCCAGCACCACCGCCACCTCGCTGTCGTCTTTGGGCACCGGCACCGCTCCGGGCCGCCACGGCATGGTTGGCTATGACGTCCTTGACCCCGGGCAGGACAAAGTGGTGAACCTGCTGGGCAATTGGGATCCGGGTGTGGACCCGCTGCGGTGGCAGCCCGTTGCCACCGTCTTTGAACGCCTCGGGGACACGGTGCCATGCACCACTGTGAGCCTGCCCCAGTTCGCCACCTCCGCCATGACGCGGGCAGCCCTGCGGGGAGGCGAATTCCGCGCAGCCACCTCCACCCACGCCCGGGTGGAGCAGGCGGCCCAGGCCCTGGCCGCCTCGCCGCGGGCCCTGGTCTACCTGTACTGGAGCGAACTGGACAAGGCCGGCCACGCCCATGGCGCAGATTCCCCCCAGTGGGAGCGGCAGCTGGAGGAGCTCGACGCCGGCATGAAACGCCTTGCGGCCCAGGCACCGGCGGATACCCTCATTTTATTGACGGCCGACCACGGCATGGTGGACGTCCCCCGCAGCGCCCGCGTGGATTACTCCACGTTCCCGGAACTGCTGGCGGGGGTCCGCCACACCGCGGGGGAACCACGCATGGTCCAGTTGTACCTGGAACCCGGCTCCGGGCCGCAAAGCCGCGAAGCGCTCATGCAGGCCTGGCTGGAACGGTTCGGGAAGAAAGCCTGGGTGGTGACCCGCGCGCAGGCCATTGACGCCGGATACTTCGGCCAGGTGGAAGATGATGTCGTCGGCCGGATTGGGGATGTCTTGATCCTGGCCCGGGAAGCCATTGCCTTTTACGATCTGCGCCGCGTCCGTGCCCAGGCCATGGAGGTCACGGGCCAACACGGCTCCATCACCAAGGCCGAGCGGGAAGTGCCCCTGCTGCGCATTCCCACCACGCCCCGCGCGGGCAGGGCACGACGGCGCTAGCGCCCCCGCCGCGAAAAAGTCCCGCCCCCTGCCATTGGCGGGGGCGGGACCTGGGCAGTGCGGGCGCGTCAGTCGCCCTTGGTGCCAAAGACAATCTCGTCCCAGCTGGGAACGCTGGAACGCTTGGGCTTGGCTGCGGCCTTGCGTTCGAGCCGTGCCGCCACTTCGCTGTCGCTCGGCGCGGAATTGGCCGGGTCCACCGCTTCATCGGCTGCCGTGTCCTGGGGCGCGCCGGCGGGGGAGGGGGCGGGAGTGGCGGGTTCGCCGGAAAGCACCAGTTCGTGGGTTTGGGTGCTGACCTCGGAAACGCTGCTGGAGGTGTCCAGCGGTGCCGGGCTCTGATGGTCCAGGCTGGGGGCGAGCTTCAGGAACGGAATGCTGCGCAGCTTCTCCCGCGCGGTGCTGGGAGCCTCGGGAGTGGGCTCCGCCGCCGGCGGTGCCGGCGGTGCCGGCGGTGCGGCGCCATAAAACGTCTCGTCCCGCGGATGGGCGCCGGGAACGTGGGTGCCCAGCATGGCTGCGAGCTGGTCGTCACCTGCCTCATCGGCCCCCAGCCGGACTCCGCGGCGCGAACGCAACATCTCCAGCAGCCCGTGGGATGAACCCGGCGCGGCGTGGGCCTGCCCGCCGGGGTCGGAAACGACGGGCCCCTCCTGGGGCTGCTCCCCGCCGGCCGGTGCCGTCTGCTGCGCCGTGGCTTCGGCCTCAACATCGAAGGGCTGGTCGGTCACGGCGCTGAGGCGGCGTTCCGGCACCGGGCTGTCCAAGGGCTCCAGTTCGCTTAGTTGCTGGGCCCAGCGGTTGGCGTTGTGCAGGGACTTGCGGGCCGCATGGAAACGCCACAGGGCCGGCGCCGGTTCGCCAATGCTGCTGGCGGCGCGCTGGTTGCCCACCTCAAAGTCGGCGCTGACGGTCCAGTCGCCGGCCTGATCGCGCCAGGCGTTCCACCGCAGGGACTGTGGATCGATGCCAAAGGCCCGCAGGCGGTGCCTGACCATGTCATCGAGCGTGGCAGGGGATTCCCCAAACGCCGTCCGGTACCCGTCGGTGCTGGAGCTGGGCGCAGCAACCTGCACATTCCGTGCCTGATTGGCAATGTACTCCCGCTCGGCCAATACCGGGCCTTCATAGCGGCGAACCTGGTCGATCGTCAGCCCTGCCTGCTCGGCCACGTCGGCGGCAGTGGCGCCGGCGCGGATGAGCGACTGGATTTCACGGGGGGACATCTTGGTGCCCGAAGGCTGCGATGACCGGGCAAAGCGGTGGGTGTTCCTTCCCACGGCCGTACGCAGTGCCTCATCCAGAGGGAGCAGGTAAATTTCGCCCCCGGTGCCGCTGAGCAACAGGTGCTCGCCGTCGTCGTGGACACCCACCAGCCGCAGATCAGCCATGCCGTCCTCCCAAAAAAATGTTAATGCTTTCCGTTCGAAACTTTGCCACCGAAACGCGCAATTTCCTACTACCTTGGCAGGCGTGGCGTGATAAGCCTGCTTAAAACCCGGCCGGAGCTGCCGCGCCCGGACCCAAAGGCCGGTGCCGGCCCCCGGGGGGTTTGCCGGTGCGTGCTTTGACCTCTATGGTGTTTGCAATGTTTCCGAGCTGCCGCGCAGTGAAAAATTGTTAGGAAGTGCACATGACCACCGGCTACCAGCCCCATCCGTCCCCGCAGGGACAGGACCGCGGACACCATCAAAGCCGCAGGGGGCGCGGGCACCGTGGTGCCGGCACCAGATCCCTGCCGGCGCGCGAGGCGCTGGCCGATCCGGCGGAGTCGGAGCTCGCGGACAGCTTTGAGCTTCCCGGCGGCGAAATGCCTGCCGATGAGCACACTGTGGAGATCCTGGCCGAGCAGCTGGACGAGTTCACCTGCGGTTCGTGCTTTTTGGTTCGGCACCGTTCCCAACTGGCCAGGGAAAAAGAAGGCGTGAAGTACTGCCTGGACTGCGAAGGCTAGGACCGGCCCTGCCCGGTGGCGCCGGGATCCGCTGATTGGCGCAAGGCGGCGGCCAGGTGTTCGGGGTTGCGCGAGGAGGTGAGCCAATAGGGGGTCTTGTCGTCCGGATCCGTGATTTCAATTTTCACCACTGGATTGATCCAGCCACGGAAGCACAAAAAGGCCAGACCGTTAAGCCGGACGCCGCGCTGCTCCGTCGCAGCCTCGCCGGTGTACGTGGCCACCTGGCCCACAAACCTGCGTTCAATGTGGGCCCTGCCCACCTGCAGGGAATCGGCCGTCACGGCAATGGTGGGTGTGGAGGTCACAAGCGCGACGACCATGATGGCCAGCACCACAAAAAATGCCAGATAGCCGGCAAACTCGCTGATGGGCAGGAAAATGAAGATCGAGGCAGCGGAGAGGCCCACCACAATGACCCAGCTCCAAAAGTTGGGCCACAGTTTTTCCTTGTAAATGACCGTGCTGGGGGACAGGGCGCTCTGCGGCGAAGGTGAAGGCATGATCCAAGCTTTCCACCTTTGCCTGTGTATTTCACCTTCACGGCCGCCGCCGCCCCGCCGCCGTCCCGAGCGGATAGAGTGTCCTGTTGTGAGTGATGAGATCAATACAACAGCAAGCGGTGTTTCCCCAGCCGGCCACCACCCCACCCTGCAGGTGCAGCTGCGCCTGCTCGACGACGGCATTGAGGCCCCCAGCTACGCCCATCCGGGGGATGCCGGGGCCGATCTGCGCAGCCGGATCGATGTTGAGTTGGCGCCGGGGGAGCGGGCGCTGGTGCCCACCGGCATTGCCCTGGCCCTGCCCTTCGGCTATGCCGCGTTCATCCACCCCCGTTCCGGGCTGGCCACCAAGCATGGTCTGACCATTGTCAACAGTCCCGGAACCGTGGACGCCGGGTACCGCGGGGAGTTGTCGGTGACACTGTTGAACACCGATTCCCGGCATTCCATTCGTTTGTCCCGGGGCGATAGAATTGCCCAAATGGTCATTCAGCGGGTGGAACGGGCCGGGTTCGTCACAGTCGCTGAGCTGCCCGACTCCGTGCGCGGTGCCGGCGGCTTTGGTTCCACGGGTGGATTTGCAGCCGTCGATGAAGCGGCAACGCCGTCAGCGGCCACCAAAGACACAGCACTTTAGGCACTGCCGCAGCAATCCCACGATTCGTCCTCTACAAGGAGTCAACATTTCCATGGCTTTTGGGTTTGGTAAGAAAAAGAACAAGGCAACGGACGCGGACCAGGCACCGGAGGCCGTGGCTGCCCCAACGGATGCCGGTGCCGCCGGTGCCGCCGGCGTTTTGAGGCTGCCCCCCGGTCCGGCCGACGAAGCCTATGACCGCGCCCTGCACGGACCGCTGGATGAGTCGGAAATCACCTCCACCGAGGGCTACGTTGACTTGGGTGCGCTGCTGGTGACCCCCCGGGAGGGCTTGTCCCTGCGCCTTGAAGTGGAGGAAAACACCTCCCGCGTCATTGCCGTGACACTGGATCTCAATGGTTCAAGCCTGCAGCTGCAGGCGTTCGCCGCTTCCCGGTCGGAAAAACTGTGGCGCGACATCCGCGAACAAATTGGCCTGTCCGTGGGGTCCCAGGGCGGTGAAATTGAGATCCTTGACGGCACCTTCGGCAAGGAGGTGCTGGCCAAAGTACCGGCCCAGGGCAATGACGGCAGCAAGGGCTTCCGGGTGGCCCGCTTCATCGGCATTGACGGCCCGCGCTGGTTCCTGCGGGGAGTGCTCGGTGGCGAGGCGGCCATGAAACCCGAGGCCGCCGGCGAGCTGGAGGACCTCTTCCGTGGCGTCGTGGTGGTGCGCGGGGAAACGCCCCTGCCCCCGCGCGATCTGCTGCTGCTGCGCCTGCCCAAGGACGCCGTCGCCGGCCCCCAGCCCGGTGCCGCCCAGACCCTGCCGGGTCAGGGTGTGCCGCCCCAGGGCGGGGAGCAGCTGCGCCGGGGTCCGGAAATCACGGCGATCGGCTAGCGGGTGTCAGCCGCATCCCACGGAGGCTGGCAGTCAATGGTGGACATTGGCAAGCTCCCCACCCGCGGCCGCGCCTCCTGCGAGGGTGCGGTGGAAGCCGTCACCATCCTGCCCGCCACCGTGGCGCCGTCCTACTCGGCCATCCTCAGCGACGGTGGCCAGCTGCCCTCCGCGCGCTCCGACGCTGCACCCCAGCTGCGGCTGGTGTGGATAGGACGACGCCGGGTCCCCGGCATTGTGGCCGGCACCCGGCTGCGCGTGGAGGGGATGGTGTCCCAGCGTAATGGGCTGCCCACCATGTACAACCCCCGCTACGAAATCATTGGAACCCAGGAGAGCTAGCGTGAGCCAGCACAGCCCCGAAGACAACACCCCCAAGCCCCGTGATGGTTTCACCGGGCTGGCCCAGCAAATGGCCGCCAAGAACACCCTGGCGCGGAAGGATGACGGTGAAATTGATCTCTTGGCCGCCGCTGGAGGACTGCGCGGCATCGCCGAAAGCGTGCTGCCGGGGCTGATCTTCCTCGTCGTTTTCACCATCACCCGGGACCTCAACGCAGCACTCATCGGCTCGGTGGCCATGGCGGTGGTCTTTCTCGTGGTCCGGCTGGCCCAACGCACCCCGCTGACGCAGGCGCTGGCAGGCATTGCCGGCGTGGCCCTGTCCGCGTTCATTGCCATGCGCACCGGCAAGGCCGAGAATTACTACGCCATCGGCTTTTACACCAATGCGGCGTACATTGCGGCCATGGTGCTTTCCATTGCCCTGCGCTGGCCGGTGCTGGGGCTGTTGTTTGGCTACGCCCGCAATGAAGGGGTGCGCTGGCGGGAACAGCCTGCCCGGCTGCGGGCCTACCGGGTGGCGACGTGGATTTTGATTTCCGTCATGGCCGCCCGCCTGGCCGTGCAGCTGCCGCTGTATTTTGCCGGCATGGTGGACGCGCTTGGAGCGATGCGTTTGCTCATGGGGGTGCCGTTGTATGCCTTCGGGCTGTGGATTGCCTGGCTGGTGAGCCGCCCGGTGACGCCGGTGGTGCCTGCCGGGGCAAAGCCGGACACCACCGACTGAGCCCCCGGCCGGCCCGCTGCGGTCAGCGGGAGGACAACAGCAGCCGCAGTTCGCCTTCGGCCGCAATGGTGGTCACGAAGAACAGCTCATCGCCTGCCTCCACCACGTCGTCGTTGCTGGGGGTGATGGGCGCTTCGTCACGCAAAATGGCCACGAGCGTCGCATCCTGGGGCCAGTCAATGACCCCCACGGTGCGGCCAATGATGTGGGACTCGGCCGGGACTGTGAACTCCACCAGCGAGGCAACGCCTGTCTGCAGGGTCAACAAACGCACCAGGTCCCCAATCTCCACCGCCTCCTCCACCAGTGCCGTCATGAGCCGGGGGGTGTTGACGGCAACGTCCACGCCCCAGGAGTCGTCAAACATCCAGTCGTTGCGCGGATTGTTGACCCGGCCCACGGTGCGGCCCACCCCGAACTCGGACTTGGCCAGCAGGGACACCACCAGGTTCACCTTGTCATCGCCGGTGGCCGAGACCACCACATCGGCCTCCTCCAGCTTGGCTTCGCGCAGGGTGCTGATTTCGCAGGCGTCACCGACCAGCCAGCGCGCACCGCGCAGACCGCTTTTGCCAATGACCTCCGGCTTGGGATCAATGAGCAGGGTCTCATGCCCGTTGGAGAGCAGTTCCTTGGCAATGGAGCAGCCCACGCTGCCGGCACCCACAATGACAACCAGCATTTAAAACTCCTTGGTGGGCGGTACGGATAGGATCCCGGCCACTTCACTGGACTGGGATCCCACAATCATGGCATGCACGGTATCGCCCTGCTGGTAGCTGGTGCTGGGACCTGGCAGCATGCCCTCCCCAAAACGGGTCAGGTACGCCACCCGGACCCGGGCTGCATGCTCAATGTCCAAAATGTGCCTGCCGATCCAGCCCGGATGGAGGGAAAGCTCGGTCAGGATCAACCGGCCGGAAGGCTCCCTGAAGTCGCCCTTGATGGCGGATTCAGGCAAAATGCGGCGCAGCACCTGGTCCGCGCTCCACCGCACCGCCGCCACCGTGGGGATGCCCAGGCGCTGATAGATCTCCGCCCGCCCCGGATCGTAGATGCGGGCCACCACGTGCTCCACATGAAAGGTTTCCCGGGCCACCCGCGTGGCCAGGATGTTGGAGTTGTCACCGCTGGAAACCGCCGCAAAGGCATAGGCCTGCTCTATGTCGGCCTGCCTCAGCGTGTCCTGGTCAAAACCCACGCCGGTGATCCGGCGCCCGCCAAAGCCGGTGCGCAGGCGCCGGAAGGCGCGCTCGTCCTGGTCAATGATGGCGACTGAATGGCCCGAGTCCTCCAGGGTGTGGGCCAAGGTGGCGCCTACCCGGCCACAACCCATGATGACGAAATGCGCCACTGATACTCCTAGCTCCTGCGGTCGCTGCACCGCTGGCAGCATTTGCTCAAATGCATGCACCCGGCATGCGGTGGGGTTCTTATTTCACGTCGCACCGGCGCCCCCGGTCAAGCGGCGTCGGGGTCCTGCTGCTGCGGGCCACCGGCTGCGCACCTCCGGGGCCCGTGTTTAGTGTGCCATGTACCGGCGCCATCTGCAGGACCGCCGGCAGTGGTGGTGCTAGCGTTACCCGCGTGCTGAATTTCTTCAACGCGTTCAAGCGGGTCCTGGTGGGGCGCCCCTTCCGTAACGAAAAGCTGTCCCACACGCTGCTGCCCAAGCGCGTGGCGTTGCCGGTCTTTGCCTCCGACGCCCTCTCCTCAGTGGCCTATGCGCCCGATGAAATCCTGCTGACGCTGGCCCTGGCGGGCGTCGCTGCCGTCTCGCTTTCGCCCTGGGTGGGGCTGGCCGTCATGGTGGTGCTCCTGACAGTGGTGGCCTCCTACCGCCAGAACGTGCACGCCTACCCATCCGGAGGCGGGGACTATGAAATTGCCACCGTCAACCTGGGCAAGGGCGCCGGGCTCACAGTGGCGTCCGCGCTCCTGGTGGACTATGTGCTCACGGTGGCGGTGTCCATGTCCTCCGCCGCCAACTATGTGGCCACGGCAGTACCCGGCTGGCATGGCCACCAGGGGCTCATCGCCGTGGTGGGCGTGGTGCTGTTGACGCTGGTCAATTTGCGCGGGGTGCGTGAGGCCGGCAGCCTCTTTGCCATCCCCAGCTACATCTTCATGTTTGCCATCTTTGCCATGGGTGCCGTGGGTCTGATCCAGGCGGTCACCGGCACCCTGGGCCGGGCGCCGTCGGCGGATTTTGAGATAGTTCCCGCCGCCGCCTTTGATCAGGGACTGGTGGGGCTGGCAGGGGCTTTCCTGCTGCTGCGCGCATTTTCCTCCGGTGCTGCGGCCTTGACGGGGGTGGAGGCCATCAGCAATGGCGTGCCCAATTTCCGCAAGCCGCAAAGCAGGAACGCTGCGACCACCTTGCTGCTGCTGGGCGTCATTGCGGCCGGCATGATGGCCACGATCCTGTTTTTGGCCAACGCCACAGGGGTGCACATTGTTGCCGATCCGCACACGGAATTTCTTGTCGACGGCGTGGCCCCGCCCGTGGGCTACATCCAAAACCCGGCAGTGAGCCAGCTGGCGGCCACGGTCTTTGGGGCCGGCTCCCTGGCGTTCTTCATCCTGGTCGCCGCCACCGGCGCCATCTTGGTCTTTGCCGCCAACACCGCCTTCAACGGCTTCCCCGTGTTGGCATCCATCCTGGCCAAGGACGGATACCTGCCGCGGCAGCTGCGGACCCGCGGGGACAGGCTGGCGTTCAGCAACGGCGTGATCCTGTTGGCCGCCGGGGCCCTGGTGCTCATCATTGCCTTTGATGCCGAGGTCACCCGGCTGATCCAGCTGTACATCGTGGGGGTGTTCATTTCCTTCACCGCCAGCCAGTGGGGCATGGTGCGGCACTGGAGCCGGGAACTGCTGAAGGTGAAGGACAAGGCCCGGCGTTTCAAGATGCGGCGTTCGCGCGTCATCAACCTCATTGGCCTGTGCATGACGCTGCTGGTGCTGCTCATAGTGCTGGCCACAAATTTGAACAGGGCGCCTGGATTGCGCTGCTGGCCATGGCCGGCCTGTTTGCCATCATGTGGGGCATCCGCTCGCACTATGACAACGTGGCCCAGGAACTGGCGGTGGATACGGATTCATCCCTCACGGCCCTGCCGGCCCGCATCCATGCAGTGATCCTGGTCTCCCACGTCCGCAAGCCGGTCATGCGGGCCCTGGCCTTCGCCCGTGCCTCCAGGCCCTCCACCCTGGAGGCCGTCATTGTGGATTTGGACGCTGCCGAAACGGAGGCAACCATTGCCGATTGGGCACGGCTGTCCATCCCGGTACCGTTGACAGTGTTGGCCAGCCCCTACCGGGAAACGCTGACACCGCTGATCAACCACATTAAAACCATGCGCCGCGATGCCCCGCGGGACCTCATTGTGGTCTACATCCCGGAATACGTGGTGGGTAAATGGTGGGAGCAGCTGGTGCACAACCAGACGGCTCTGCGCATTAAGACGCGGCTGCATTTTGAACCCGGCGTGGTGGTGGCCAGCGTGCCGTGGCAACTAAAATCATCCACTGACGCAAAGAAATATCAAGACTAGAAGACGGATTGAAAACATCATGGACCCCATGCACCAGCCCAGCCCCCGACTCACAGTAACCGTCGGGCCGGTGGCCCACGGCGGCCATTGTGTTGCCCGGCATGAGGGCCGTGTGATCTTCGTCCGTCACGCCCTGCCCGGGGAAACTGTGGAAATTGTCCTCACCGAGCAGGGCGGCGACGCGAAGTTCTGGCGGGCGGACGTCACCAATGTCCTCGTTGCCTCCCCGGACCGTGTGGAGCACTTCTGGCCCGAAGCTGATGCCCTGCGCGCCGGCGCCCGCAACGTTGCCCCCGTGGGCGGGGCCGAATTTGGCCATATTGCCCGCCACGCCCAGCTGGAGCTTAAAACTGCCGTGGTCCGTGAGCAGCTGGTGCGCCTGGGCGGACTGGGCGATGAAGAGGTCACTGCCTTGTTTGCCCGCGGTGTGGAGGACGTGGACGCCCACGGAACACCTGAACAGCGTGCAGGCCTTCGCTGGCGGACCCGGGTGGGCTTTGCCGTGACGTCCGCGGGCAGGCTCGGCATGCACGCCCACCGCTCCAACACCATCGTGCCCATCAAGGACATGCCCCTGGCCGTTCCCGCCATCAACGAACTGGCCCTGTGGGAGCTGGACTTCACAGGCATTGAACGGGTGGAAGTGGCTGCGCCGGCCAACGGCAGCGGTGTCCTGGTGCTCCTGGCGCCGCAGGGGCAGGCATCTGAAAAAGCTGCCGGCGCCGCCATCAAGCGGGTGGCCCGCGCCTTGGCTGCCCTGGACACTCCGCCGTCGGTGGGCCGTTGGAACCCGGAAAACCATGCCGTGGACGTCATCACCGGCCGTGGTTGGGTCCGGGAAAGCACCGACGACCACGAATTCCGGGTCAGCGGGGACGGTTTCTGGCAAATCCACCGCAACGCCCCCAAGGTGTTGACCGATGCCGCCCTCGGCTTTTTGCTGGCCGGAGGCTACGTGGACGACGGCGCGGAGGTGGCGGATTTGTATGCCGGCGCCGGCCTCTTCACCGCCGCACTGGCCGACGCCGTGGGCCCCGACGGCAGCGTGTTGTCGGTGGAGGGTTCGCCCAATGCCAGCCGTGACGCCCGCAAGAACCTGCATGCAGCCAGCCAGGTGACCATAGCGCAGGGCCGCGTGGAAGCGGTGCTCGGCGTGAAGTCGCATGGTCCCCGGGCCCGCCGCAGTGCAGCGGCCCCGCGGCCGAGCTTTGATGCAGTGGTGCTGGACCCGCCCCGGGCAGGTGCGGGGAAGGACGTGGTCCGGGCCATCATTGCCGGCAACCCCCAGGCGGTTGCCTACGTCGCCTGCGACCCGGCGGCCTTCGCCCGGGACGTGAAGTACTTCAGCAATGCGGGCTGGCACATTGCCGGGCTGCGCGGATTTGACCTGTACCCGCACACGCACCACGTGGAGACCGTGGCCTTGCTGGTGCCCAACGGGCTCAAGGGCTAGAAGCCGTTGGAGCCATCGCCTGCCAAGGCCCGTCCACCGCGGCGCGACCTGACCCGGAACAAGCCCCGCGGGACGGTTCTGGCTGAGCGGCGTGACGCCCATCGCCGCGCCGCCATGGCGCAGGCGCGGGGCAGGCTGGCTCCCGTGGACGCGTCCACGCTTGAGCGCGACGGCCTGGACGCCGCCCAGGTCCGCGAACGGCAACTCGCCGAGCTCAGCAATGTCATCTCCCATGAGAGCAGCCGCAGCATTTGGGCCATTGTGCGGGCCAACGTTTTTACCCTCTTCAACACGGTGCTGGGGGCGTGCCTGGCCATTGTGTTGATTGTGGGGGACCCTCGGGATGCCCTTTTTGGTTTCATTGTGGTGGCCAATGCGGCCATTGGCGTGGTGCAGGAGTACCGTGCCAAACGCACCCTGGACAAGCTGGCCGTGCTGCATGCGCCCCGGTCCCGCGTGCGCCGGGGCGGGGACGAGCACGACATTGCCGTCGGTGAGGTGGTGCAGGATGACCTGCTGCTGCTGCGCACCGGGGAACAGGTTCCCGCGGACGCCGTGGTGGTCTTTGCCGAGTCCCTGGAAATTGACGAGTCGCTGCTGACGGGGGAGTCCGACGCCGTCCCCAAGGCCAGTGGTGAGCTGGCCCTGTCCGGTTCGGCCGTGGTGGCCGGCCACGGCACCGCCCGGGTGCACCGGGTGGGTGCTGAATCGTACGCCTCCGCCTTGACGGCCGAGGCCCGGCGCTTCTCGCTGGTCAACTCTGAAATCCGCAACTCCATCAACCGCATCATTTTTTACATTGCCTGGGCGCTGATCCCCATCATGGCGCTGGTGGTCAATGGCCAGATGATTGCCCAGGGCGGCTGGAGCGCCGCCCTTGCCTCCGGGAACTGGCGCATTGCCGTGGTCAGTGCGGTGGCCAGCATTGTGGCCATGATTCCGGAAGGGCTGGTTCTGCTCACCAGCATCTCCTTTGGCATGGCGGCGGTCACGCTGGCCCGGCGCAAGGTTCTGGTCCAGGAGCTGCCCGCCGTGGAGGGCCTGGCCCGGGTGGACATGGTGTGCCTGGACAAGACCGGCACACTGACCGAGGGCCGGATGGAACTGGCCGGCACCACCGTGCTGCGGGCCGTGGACGGCTGGGAGCAGGTGCTGGCCTGGATGGCGGGCCATCCCAATGCCAACGCCACGGCTGCGGCGCTTGCCGCCACCTATGCCACTGCGCCTGCCCGGGAACCGCTGCAGCAGGTGGACTTCACCAGTGCACGCAAATTCAGCTCCGCCACCTTTGGTCCGGCCCCTACTGCACAGGACGTCCCCGGCGGCCCCGCCGCCGGGGACTGGGTGCTGGGCGCCCCGGAGGTGATCATCCCAGCCCACCAGGACGGGGTCCTGGCAGCTGCCGAGGCTGCCGCCCGCAGCGGCCTGCGGGCGCTGGTGTTGGCGCACCGGGAGCTCCGCCCCGTGGTGCCCGGCCAGCCGCCGGAGGTGGAGGCCGCCCCTGCCGGGCTGCAGGGCGTGGCCCTGCTGGTGTTCCGGGAAAAGGTCCGCCCCGATGCGGCCCAGACGCTGCAGTACTTCCGCGAGCAGGGCGTGGAGTTGAAGATCATTTCCGGCGACAATCCACGCACGGTGGCTGCGGTGGCCCGCGATGTTGGTTTTGTCTTTGACGGCGAGGGCTATGACGCGCGCAATCTGCCCGGGGACATGACAGCCATGGCGGACGTTTTGGAGCGCGAAAGCGTGCTGGGCCGGGTCTCACCGGAGCAAAAGAAATCCATTGTCCTGGCACTGCAGTCACGGAACCACGTGGTGGCCATGACGGGCGACGGCGTCAATGACGCCCTGGCGCTCAAACACGCCGACATTGGCATTGCCATGGGCAGCGGCGCGGCAGCCACCAAGGCCGTCTCCCGCCTGGTGCTGCTCGATGGACAGTTCTCCCATTTGCCCTCGGTGGTGGCGGAGGGCCGGCGCGTCATTGCCAACGTGGAGCGGGTGGCGAACCTGTTCCTGACCAAGACCACCTACGCCATCATCATTTCCCTGGTCATTGGCGTGCTCATGTGGCGTTACCCGTTCCTGCCGCGGCAGCTCTCGATCGTCAGCTCCATGACCATTGGCATTCCGGCGTTCTTCCTGGCCCTGCTGCCCAACGCCCGCCGCTACCAACCAGGTTTCCTGCGTCGAACCCTCATGTTCGCCATCCCCTCGGGCACCATTGTGGCCGCCTGCATTCTGGCGGTCTACGCCTTCTCCAGAGCCTTCCCCAACGCCAATGCCTCGGCGGAGGACATGGTGGCGCAGGGACAAACGGCTGCCACCATGACGGTGTTGCTGGTGGCGCTCTGGGTGTTGGGCACCCTGGCCCGTCCCTTTGACAAGTGGCGGGCCCTGCTGGTGGCGGCCATGGTTGCTGGACTGGTGCTGGTGATGGTTGTACCCTTTGCGCGCACCTTCTTTGCCCTGGATATTCCCAGTGGCGCGTTGTTAGCGGCTACGATTGCGGTAACAGCTGCAGGATGTGCGGCGATCGAGCTGCTGTACCGCTTTCTGAAACGGCGCGGAGCCGTCTCCGAACGTCGGTAAGGGGTGCCTAACTGGCACCTGGTCCCCAGCGAGACAAAGATAAAAGCAGTGGCGAGAGGAGTCCATCGATGACTAATGTGGACAGTTTTGGTTCCAAGGGCGTATTGAATGTCGCCGGAACCGACTACGAGATTTTCCGACTGAACTCGGTGGAGGGCGCCAAGAGCCTTCCGTTCAGCCTCAAAGTATTGCTGGAGAACCTGCTTCGCACTGAAGACGGTGCGAACATTACAGCCGACCACGTCCGTGCGTTGGCGGCGTGGGATCCCAGTGCGCAACCCGATACTGAAATTCAATTCACCCCGGCACGGGTCATCATGCAGGACTTCACGGGAGTTCCCTGCATCGTTGACCTGGCCACCATGCGCGAGGCTGTGAAGGACCTCGGAGGGGACCCCACCCGGGTCAACCCGCTGGCTCCTGCCGAAATGGTCATTGACCACTCGGTGCAGATTGACGTCTTCGGCAACTCCGGTGCCGTGGAGCGCAACATGGAAATTGAATACCAGCGCAACGGTGAGCGGTACCAGTTCCTGCGTTGGGGCCAGACGGCCTTTGAGGACTTCAAGGTGGTCCCCCCGGGCATGGGCATTGTCCACCAGGTCAACATTGAGTACCTGGCCCGGACCGTGATGACCCGCGAGGTCGACGGCGTTTTGCGCGCCTACCCTGACACCCTGGTGGGCACCGACTCGCACACCACCATGGTCAACGGCCTGGGTGTGCTGGGCTGGGGCGTGGGCGGCATCGAGGCCGAGGCCGCCATGCTGGGCCAGCCCGTGTCCATGTTGATCCCGCGCGTCGTGGGCTTCAAGCTCACCGGTGAAATCCCGGCAGGCGCCACCGCCACCGACGTGGTGTTGACCATCACCGAACAGCTGCGCAAGCACGGCGTGGTGGGCAAGTTCGTGGAATTCTACGGTGAAGGCGTCGCGGCTGTGCCCTTGGCCAACCGCGCCACGATCGGCAACATGAGCCCGGAATTCGGTTCCACTGCAGCCATGTTCCCGATCGACGACGTCACGATCGACTACCTGCGCCTCACCGGCCGTTCCGAGGAGCAGCTGGCCCTGGTGGAGAGCTACGCCAAGGAGCAGGGCCTCTGGCACGACCCGTCAGTGGAAATCAAGTTCTCCGAGTACCTTGAACTGGATCTTTCCACCGTGGTCCCGTCCATCTCCGGCCCCAAGCGCCCGCAGGACCGCATTGAGCTCACCAACGCCAAGGCGCAGTTCCGCTCGGATTTGAACAACTACGTTGCAGCCCACGCCCACGCCGAAGCCGGCACCGTGGACGAATCCCTTGAGGAGTCCTTCCCGGCCTCGGATTCGCCCTCCTTCACGCAGCCCGACACGGTGCAGGAAGATGCTCCCCGCACCACCGTCTCCGCTGCCAATGGCGCCGGTGGACGTCAAAGCAACCCCATTCACGTCAAGAACGAATCCGGCGTTGACTTTGAGCTGGACCATGGCGCGGTCTCCATCGCCTCCATCACCTCCTGCACCAACACCTCCAACCCCTCGGTGATGCTCGCCGCGGCCGTTTTGGCCCGCAACGCCGTCAACAAGGGCCTGGTCTCCAAGCCCTGGGTCAAGACCAGCGTCGCTCCCGGTTCCAAGGTGGTCACCGACTACTACGAAAAGTCCGGCCTGGTTCCGTACCTGGAGAAGCTTGGCTTCTACACCGTGGGCTACGGCTGCGCCACCTGCATTGGCAACTCCGGTCCGCTCGACACGGAAGTTTCGGCTGCCATTGCCGAAAACGACCTTTCGGTCACCGCAGTGCTCTCCGGCAACCGCAACTTCGAAGGCCGCATCAACCCGGACGTGAAGATGAACTACCTGGCCTCCCCGCCACTGGTCATCGCCTACGCCCTGGCCGGCACCATGGACTTCGACTTTGCCGCCGACGCCCTGGGCCAGGACGCCGAGGGCAATGACATCTTCCTGAAGGACATTTGGCCCAACCCGGTTGAGGTCCAGGAAGTCATGGACGCCTCGATCGACCGGGAGATGTTCACCAACTCCTACGCCACCATCTTTGATGGCGATGAGCGCTGGAAGGCCTTGGAAACACCCGAAGGCAACGTCTTCGAGTGGGATCCCAAGTCCACCTATGTCCGCAAGCCCCCGTACTTTGAGGGCATGAAGGCTCAAGCGGACCCGGTTGAGGACATCAGCGGTGCACGGGTGCTGCTCAAGCTGGGCGATTCCGTCACGACCGACCACATCAGCCCTGCCGGTTCCTTCAAGTCCGAGACACCGGCCGGGCAGTACCTGCTGGCCAACGGCGTGGAGCGCAAGGATTTCAACTCCTATGGTTCACGCCGTGGCAACCACGAGGTCATGATTCGTGGAACCTTCGCGAACATCCGCATCCGCAACCAGATCCTGGACAATGTTGAAGGTGGCTTCACCCGCGACTTCACCCAGGACGGCGGCCCGCAGGCCTACGTCTACGACGCCTCCGTGAACTACCAGGAAGCCGGCATTCCGCTGGTTGTGCTGGCCGGCAAGGAATACGGATCCGGTTCCTCACGCGACTGGGCAGCCAAGGGCACCGCACTGCTGGGTGTGAAGGCAGTCATCGCTGAAAGCTACGAGCGCATCCACCGCTCCAACCTCATTGGCATGGGCGTGCTGCCGTTGCAGTACCCGGCCGGCCAGAACGCCGAGTCACTGGGACTGGACGGCACGGAAACGTTCTCCGTTGAAGGTGTGACCGAGTTGAACAACGGCACCACTCCGAAGACGTTGAAGGTCACGGCCGTGGCCGAGGGCGGCGCCACCGTGGGCTTCGATGCCGTGCTTCGCATCGACACCCCCGGCGAAGCCGACTACTACCGCAATGGTGGAATCCTGCAGTACGTGCTGCGCCAGATCACCGCAGCAAGCTAGTTTCCGGCCCCCGGGCTGGACCCCCCTCAGGCGGGTATTCGGTTTTTCCCGAATGCCCGCCTGAGGGCTTTTAAGTGTGCCCTCGGGCACCACCGCAGGGCCGCGGGGTGGCCCCGGCAGGAAAAGCAGGAAATTTTTCCCGGCATTGGCAGGGTAAATCGGCCCGCGCGCCGGGACAGGGCGCGCAGGCCGGCACAGGGCAGGATATTGTTAGTAGTTGACTGTGGACCTGGGGAGGGAACCAATGGGACTTTTAGAATCCATCACGCACCCGCGTGATCTGAGCAGGCTCAGCGACGTCCAGATGGAGACGCTTGCCGGGGAAATCCGGCAGTTCCTGATCAAGAACGTCTCCCAGACGGGCGGACACCTGGGACCCAACCTGGGCGTGGTGGAGCTGACGCTTGCCATTCACCGGATTTTTGATTCCCCGCGGGACAGCGTGGTCTTTGACACCGGTCACCAGTCCTATGTGCACAAGCTCGTCACCGGCCGCCAGGACTTCTCCACGCTGCGCAAACAGGGCGGACTTTCCGGCTATCCCGACAGGGGTGAGTCCGAGCACGACATTGTGGAAAGTTCACACGCCTCATCCTCCCTGTCCTGGGCCGATGGCATTGCCCGCGCGCACCAGATCAAGGGCGAGACTGACCGCTACGTGGTGGCAGTCATTGGCGATGGCGCCCTGACGGGTGGAATGACCTGGGAGGCAATCAACAACATTGCCGGAGACAAAAACCGCAAGGTGGTCATTGTGGTCAATGACAATGGCCGCTCGTACGCCCCCACCGTGGGTGGTTTCGCGGATTACCTGGCGTCCCTGCGCCCCGCCATCGATCACGTGCGCACGCATAAAAAATATGAGGCGTCCATGACGTGGGGCAAGAAGCGCCTGCAGGACGGCAACGTTGCCGGACAATTTGTCTACAAGAGCCTCCACGCCGCCAAAAAGGGCGTCAAGGACTGGTGGGCTCCGCAGGGCTTGTTTGACGATCTGGGCATGAAGTATGTGGGCCCCGTGGATGGCCACGACCAAAAAGCCATGGAAGCGGCCCTGCAACTGGCTAAAAACTATGGGGGCCCGGTCATTGTGCATGCCTTCACCGACAAGGGCCGCGGCTACGCTCCGGCCCGTGCGGACGTCAATGACCAGTTCCATGCCGTGGGTGTCATCAACCCCACCACCGGCGCGTCCGTGGAGTCGTCCTCGGGCAAGTCCTGGACGGGCGTGTTTGGCGAAGAAATTGCCAAGATCGCCCAAGAGCGTCAGGACATTGTGGCCGTCACCGGCGCCATGCTCATTCCCGTGGGCCTGGCCGAGTTCGCCGCCGAATTCCCGGACCGCGTCATTGACGTGGGCATTGCCGAGCAGCACGCGCTCACCATGTCCGCGGGCCTGGCGTTTGGCGGGCTCCACCCCGTGGTCGCCATTTATGCCACCTTCCTCAACCGCGCCTTTGACCAGCTGCTCATGGACGTTGCCCTGCACAAGGCGGGTGTGACGGTGGTCCTGGACCGTGCCGGCGTCACGGGGCCCGACGGCCCCAGCCACCACGGCATGTGGGACATGTCCATGCTCCAGATCATTCCGGGCCTGCACCTGGCAGCCCCCCGCGACGCCGAACGGCTCCGGGAGGAGCTGCGCGAAGCGGTCGCCATTTCCAACGCGCCCAGCGTGGTCCGCTACTCCAAGGGCCAGGTGGGCCCCGAAGTGGCGGCGCTGGAGCGCCTGGACGACGGCGTGGACGTGCTGGCCCGCTCGGATCAGGACCCCTCTGAAGCCGGCGGCGATTCAGTGGCGGACGTGCTCATTGTCAGCGTTGGCGCCATGAGCGAGCTGTGCCTGGATGTGGCCAAACGCGTCGGCGCCCAGGGCATCACCTCCACCGTGGTGGATCCGCGCTGGGTGCTGCCGGTGCCGCGCTCCATTCTTCGCCTGGCTGCCCAACACCGCATTGTCATTGTGGTCGAGGATGGGGTGCGCGCCGGCGGCGTGGGTTCGCGGATCCGCCAGGAGCTGCGCGCAGCGGGCATTGACACGGCCCTGAACGAGGTGGGCCTGCCCGTGGCGTTCCTGGACCATGGCAGCCGCAGCCAGGTCCTGGAGCGCGTGGGCCTGACGGCGCAGCGGGTGGCACAGGACATCGTCGAACAGGTTCTGGGCACCAGGGTTCCTTTCGCCCGGCCCCTTCCCGGGCAGGATGCGCCGCGGACCGGGCAGCTGCCGCGTCTGTGAGTTCCTTCCCGTTCGGCCTGCCCGCCACCGTTGTCCCCGCCGCGGGGGATTTGGTGGTGTCGCGCAACCGCAAGTACGACGGCGGTGCCCACTGGGTGGTGCCGGGGACGTATCTGGGCTCCGATGAACATGGCCACTGGATCTTCCAAGGCACGGGGGAGTTCATTTCCCGTCCCGGCGCCGCGCTGTACACCGCCAGCGACGCCGTGCTGCTGGTTCCGCACGCCGGACCCTGGGTGGCCACCTTTTACGACGATGCGCACCCGCAGGGCGTCGAACTCTACATTGACCTGGCCACCGATCTGGGGTGGCGGCGCATCCGGCCCGGGGTGCTGGAACTGCACCTGATTGACATGGATTTGGATGTCATCCGGAGCAAGTCGGCGGGCATCTACGTCGATGACCGTGAAGAATTCGCCGACCACGCCGCCACCATGTCCTATCCGCCCCAGTTGTGCGCCCACATGGAGGCCGCAGCCCTGGCCCTGACCCACGCCGTGACCGAGCGTCACGCACCATTCGACGGCCGCGATGCGGCCTGGTTCACCCTTGGAAGGACCCAGCAATCACTATGAGCAAGCAGCCCGGAGCCGAAGTGCTTCACGAAACCATCATGCCTGGCCTGGATGCGAACATTGTCCGCATGTACAAACGCACCGAGGATGGCACCCTGGTGTTCCGGGAGGCATGGATAGACGCCGGGGGCAGCGGTGACGCCGACGGAGCCCAAGCACCTGAAATCTATTTCGTGCTCAACCACGGCACCGTGGGCCACATCAGCACCTCCAAGGATGCAGTGGTGGGCACGCTGGAGGAAGCTGAGGCCATGCTGGCCGCCTTCGCGCTCCAGTGCGCCGAGGATGGCTATGCCGTGCTGGAACGCAGCGAGCAGTTCCTGGTGGTGGCCCAGTTTGCACTGAAAAGCGATCGGGTGAGCGAGCGCGACCAGCACTTGGCCAAGCGTGTCAAGGACAGTCTGACTCCGCATCTGGCCTGGCGAGGCAGCGGTGTTTTGGAAAAGGTGGAGTTCACCGCCGCCCCGCATGGCCTGGGCCGGCTGAACATTTACATTGTGGCGCCCGATCCTGCACGGGCCGTGGCGAACATCAAGGTGTGCGTGCGGGAAGAGAAGTTGGACTTCACCAAGCTCACCATTGCCGCCGGACCCATTGACGAGCCCGATGCCCTGCGGGCCAAGCACAGCGCCACTGGCTCCACGGCCTTCAGTCTCTAAGCCGAGCCGCGCCTGCGGCCCCCACACGAAAGGGTGGACAATGACTGACCATCAGATGGAATACCGCCAACTCGGCCGCTCGGGGCTGACCGTCTCCGCCGTGGGCCTGGGCTGCAACAACCTGGGCCGGACGGGTTCATTGACGCAGACGCAGGAGGGGGCCGACGCCGTCGTCCACGCGGCCTTGGAGGAGGGGGTCACCCTCTTTGACGTGGCGGACATGTATGGCAGCCGGCCCGGCCAAAGCGAGTCCATGTTGTCCCACGCGCTTGGCAGCGAACGCCGGCGTGTGGTGCTGGCCACCAAATTCGGCCTGCCCGCGGGGGAGGCCAACGGGGTTGACTGGGGCCGCCGCGGTTCCCGGAAATACATCATGCAGGCTGTGGACGCTTCGCTGCGCCGGCTCAACACCGACTACATTGATTTGTATTACTTCCATTCTCCGGATCCGGGTACGCCCATGGAGGAGACCCTCGCGGCCCTGGATGATCTGGTCACGGCCGGCAAGGTGCTGTACCTGGGCCATTCCAATTTGGCGGGATGGCAAATTGCGCAGGCCGAATATCTGGCCCGGATGTCCGGCGGGCAGCGTTTTGTGGCCAGCCAAAACCACTACAATCTGCTCGACCGCCGTGCGGAGCTGGAAGTCACGCCTGCCGCCGAGGCCTTTGGGCTGGGCGTCATTCCCTACTTTCCGTTGGCCAACGGGATGCTCACGGGCAAATACAGTGCCGGCCAAGCCCCCGAGGGCAGCCGGCTGAGCTACACCCGCCAGCACATGGTCGCCAATGCTGACAGGGAGCAGCTGCGGGCCTTCGGTCATTTTGCTGCGGAGCGTGGTTTGACAGAGGTCCAAGTGGCTTTCAGCTGGTTGGCCGCCCAGCCGGCCGTCTCCAGCGTCATTGCCGGCGCCACCAAGCCCGAACAGGTGCGGCAGAATGCTCGGGCAGCATCATGGCAGCCCACGGCGGAGGACCTGGCGGCGCTGGATATCATCTTTCCGCCTGTGCCCAAGGCGGCCCTGTTTTAGCTTGCCGGTGCGCTACACGGAGACCGTGATCCACTCTCCGTCAATGGCCGCAGCGTAACGTGGCAGGGCGGTCTTGGCGGGACCGCTGAACACGGTCCCGTCACTGCCCTTGAACACGGTGCCGTGGCAGGGGCATTTGAAGTCAGCACCCGCAGGTGCCACCTTGCAGCCTGCGTGGGTGCAAATGTCGGTGTAGGCCAACACGGTGCCCTCATCGGGGCGAAACAGCATGACCTCCACGCCGTTGGCCGTTCCGGCAGCCGTTGACCCCACTGGCAGTTCCGAAATTTTCCCCACTTGATAGGGCGTGCCGCCGCTGGGGATCTCGGCAGGTGTCTGCCCCGCACCGCCGCCCGTATTCCCGGCAGGAGCGCAGCCCGCCAGGGCCAAGGCACAGGCGGCACCGGCGGCAGCCGTGGTGGCGCGCAAAGTTGAACGGCGGGTCACAGAGGTCTCAGCAGTCATAATCCCATTGTCCCAGAATTCGCTGGATGAAAGCCCAAGACCCCCAAGCCTCTCGGCACACCATCGCCGCACACTTTGGACTTAGCCGGCTACGCGTGGAAAGGCCTGCCGTTGACGCGCTGCGAGGCGCCCACCCGATCCAGATAGGGGGTGATGCCGCCCAGGTGCAGCGGCCAGCCCGCGCCGAGGATCATGCACAGGTCAATGTCCTCCGGTCCGGCCACCACGCCTTCGTCCAGCATGAGCCCAATTTCCTGGGCCAGGGCATCCTGGGTGCGTTGCAGCAGTTCCGCGCCCGTGACGGGGTTGGTGTCAAAGCTCAGCAGCGCCAAGGTTTCCGCCGGGATGTGCCTGCCGCCATCCCCATCCTGCTCCCACAGGCCCTTCTTTCCACCATCGATCAAGGCCTGCTGATTGGCCGAGACATGGAAGCGGCCGCCAAAGGCCGTGTGCAGGGATTCGGTGACGTGCTGGGCCACCGGGATGCCCACCATGGCCAGCAGCGTGAAGGGAGTCATGGGCAGGCCCATGAGCCGCAGGGCGTTGTCGGCGGTGTGCGCGTCCGTGCCCTCGTCAAAGGCCTTGGAGACCTCGGTCATGAGCCGCAGAAGCACCCGGTTGACCACAAACGCCGGGGCGTCCTTGACCAGCACCGCATTTTTGCGCAGGGCCTTGGCGGTGGCGAAGGCCGTGGCGAGGGTGGCGTCGTCGGTCTGGGTGACGCGCACAATCTCTACCAGCGGCATCAGGGCCACCGGATTGAAAAAGTGGAAGCCCACCAGCCGCTCCGGATGCGCCAGGTCCGCCGCCATGGCGGTGACTGACAGCGATGAGGTGTTGGTGGCCAAGATGCACGTGGGCGTGACAATGGCCTCCACCTCGGCAAAGACCTGCTTTTTAACCGCCAGCTCCTCAAAGACCGCCTCAATGACAAAATCAGCGTCCGCAAACACGTCCTTGGTCACCGATCCCGTCACGAGCGCCTTGGTGCGGTTGCCGGCGTCGGCTCCCAGGCGGCCCTTGGCCACCAGCTTGTCCACCTCGGCATGCACCTGCGCCACGCCGCGCTCCACCCGTTCCTGGTCAATGTCCGTCATCACCACCGGCACTTTCAGCTGGCGGGCAAAGAGCAGCGCGAACTGCCCGGCCATGAGGCCCGCGCCCACCACGCCCACCTTCGTGACGGGCCGGGCCAAACGCGGATCGGGCGCCCCTGCCGGTTTCTTGGCCCGTTTTTGCACCAGATCCAGGAAGGCGTAGACGGTGTCCTTGAACTGCGGCGTCATCATGAGCTCGGCCAGCGCCGCATCCTCGGCGGCAAAGGCCTGCTCCCGGGTGAAGTTCCTGCCGTGTTCCAACAGTTCCACCAGCTTGCCCGGCGCCGGTGCGGCATTGCCGGTCTTTGCCTCGACCACAGCCTTTGCGCGTTCGACGGCGGCATCCCACGCGGCACTGTCGGCCTCGCTCAAGGGCTCGGCCACCGCGTGGGGCCGGGCCACGTGCTCCGTGCCGGCAATGACCCGGGCGGCCCAGAGCAGTGACTGCTCCAGGAAGTCGGCGGGTTCAAAGAGGGCGTCGGCAATGCCGAGCCTGAATGCCTCCGCGCCGCCAATGGTGCGGTTGTTGTTCAAGGCGTTGTCGACCATGATCTTCACCGCGTTCGCCGGGCCGATGAGGCGCGGGAGCAGGTACGCCCCGCCCCAGCCGGGAACCAGGCCCAGGGATGCCTCGGGCAGGCCCAGCGCACCCGCTCCCGTGGAGACGGTGCGGTAGTTGGCGTTCAGGGCGATTTCCAGCCCGCCGCCCAGCGCCACGCCATTGATGAAGACAAAGCTGGGCACCCCGGCGTCGTGCAGCATGGAATACACGTAATGGCCCAGTTGCGCCATCAACAGCCCGGTTGCATGGTCCTTGAGGCCCTTGACGGCCGACAAATCGGCGCCCGCCGCCAAAAAGTGCGGTTTCCCTGTGACGCCCACACCCACAATTTCACCGCGGGCGGCCCGTTCACGCTGGCTTTGCAGCACCTCGCCCAGCTCCACCAAAGTGTTGGGGCCCAGCGTGGTGGGCCGGCGGTGGTCCAGGCCGTTATCCAGGGTGATCAGGGCAAAGGTGCCGGCACTGGCTGCACCGTCAACACCGGGCAGGGCAATGTCTGCAACGAGGGAGTGGCTGAGCACTTCATCGGGGAACAGGCGGGTCAGCGAAGAAAAGTCCTGGGCGCTCATGCTGCGCTCCCTTCGGGGTCGGTGGTGGCTGTGGCGGCTGCGGTGCCCGAAGCGGCCCAATGCGGGTTCTCCCAAATGACGGTTGCCCCCATGCCCAGGCCAATGCACATGGTGGTCATGCCATAGCGCACTGAGGGGTCCTCCTCGAACTGGCGGGCCAGCTGGTTCATCAGCCGCACCCCGGAGGAGGCCAGCGGGTGGCCCACGGCAATGGCGCCGCCGTAGCGGTTGACCCGGGCGTCGTCGTCGGCAATGCCAAAGTGGTCAAGGAAGCTCAGCACCTGCACGGCAAAGGCTTCGTTGATTTCAAACAGGCCAATGTCGGTGATGTCCAGGCCGGCCAGGCGCAGGGCCTTTTCGGTGGCGGGCACCGGTCCAATGCCCATGACCTCCGGTGCCACGCCGGCAAAGGCGTAGCTGAGCAGGCGCATCTTCACGGGCAGGCCCAGCTCCGCAGCGGTTTCCGCGGACGCCAGCAGCGCTGCCGTGGCACCGTCGTTCAAGCCCGCGGCATTGCCCGCGCTGACCCGTCCGTGCGCCCGGAAAGGGGTCCGCAGGGTGGCCAGGTCCGCCACGGTGGTGCCGGGGCGCGGCGGCTCATCCACCGTGTTCAGCGTCCACCCCTGACCGGACTTGCGGGTGGCGACCGGCACCAGGTCGGCTTGGATCTGCTGCTTTTCATAGGCGGCCGCGAGCTTGCTTTGACTGGCGACGGCGTATGCGTCGCAGCGCTCCTTGGTGATGGCCGGGAACCTGTCATGGAGGTTCTCGGCGGTGTTGCCCATGTTCAGGGCCGCCGGATCCACCAGGCGTTCGGACATGAACCGCGGATTGGGGTCGGCGCCTTCCCCCATGGGGTGGTGGCCCATGTGCTCCACACCGCCGGCAATCACCACGTCATAGGCGCCGAAGCCAATGCCGGAGGCGGTGGTGGTGACGGCTGTCATGGCACCGGCGCACATGCGGTCAATGGCGAAGCCCGGGACCGACTGCGGCAGTCCTGCCAGCAGGGCGGCCGTGCGCCCAATGGTCAGGCCCTGGTCACCGGTCTGGGTGGTGGCGGCAATGGAGACCTCATCCACCCGTTCCGGGGGCAGCGACGGGTTGCGGCGCATCAGTTCCCGGATGCATTTAACCACCAGGTCATCGGCGCGGGTGTCCGCGTAGATGCCCTTCTCGCCCGCCTTTCCGAAGGGGGTGCGGACACCATCAACAAAGACCACGTCTCTGACCTGCCGGTTTTGGACCATCACTTGCTCCTTGAGTGCAAACAGTTTGCCGCCGTGCAGTCCGCAGGACCGGGGCGACTGTGTCACAAATCATGTTACTGACCAGTAGCATTTGCGGCAAGTTGGGTCGGGTGCCGTGCGGGAGCTTTTAGCCTGCGGCCTCGATTGCGGGCTTGAAAGCTTCCGGATGGGCCAAGGCCTGCGCCAGCAAAGTGCCCGTGAGCTCAATCTGCCAGGGTCTGGCCCCCAGTTCGGCCAGCAGCGCCCCCACGCTGCCGCGGGTGATTTCCTCCGGCGGACGCCAACTGATACGCCGCAAAAAGTCCGGCGTCAAAAGGTTTTCCGCGGGAATGGCCAGTTCCTCGGAGAGCTGGCCCAGGCCGGCCCGTGCGGCGGCCAGCCGGGCAGCGGCCTGCGGATCGCGTTCGGACCAGGTGCGCGGCGGCGGCGGGGCATTGCCAGCCACTTGCAGCGGCGGCAGTTCAGTGCTGTCCTTGGCGCTGCGCAGGGCGTGCAGCCAGCGCGGCGCATCCCGCTTGGCGGCCCGTCCGTGAAAACCGGCCAGGGCCAGCAGCGCCGGAACCGTGGTGGGCATGCCCTTGGCGGCGGCAATGATGGCGGAATCGGGGATGAGCCGCCCCGGCGCGATGTCCCGCGACTGCGCCAGCCGTTCCCGGGTCTCCCACAGCTCCCGGACGGCGGCCATCTGGGTCCGGCTGCGGATGGTGTGCGAGCCGGAGGTGCGCCGCCAGGGGTCCTGCCGGGGAGCCGGGACGCCTGTGTCCAGCAGGTGCTGGAACTCCTGCGCGGCATAGTCCAGTTTGCCGTCGCGTTCGAGCAGGGCCACCAGTTCCTCCTGCAGGTCCACCAGCACCTCGACGTCCAGGGCCGCGTAGCGCAGCCAGGGCTCAGGCAGCGGGCGGGTGGACCAGTCGGCCGCCGAATGTTCCTTAGCGAGGTGGAAGCCCAGGAGGGATTCGACCACCGCGCCCAGGCCCACGCGGGGCAGGCCCGCCAGGCGGGCGGCCAGTTCCGTGTCAAAGAGCCTGTCCGGCCACATGCCCACCCCGGCCAGGCACGGCAGGTCTTGGCTGGCGGCGTGCAGGATCCATTCCACCCCACGCAGTGCATCATTGATGATGTCCAGATTGGGGAACGCTTCGGGGTCGATCAGCCAGGTGCCGGCCCCTTCGCGGCGGATTTGCACCAGCATGGCGCGTTGTCCGTACCGGAAGCCGGAGGCGCGTTCGGTGTCCACGGCCGCCGGACCGGTTCCTGCGGCCAGGGCGGCGGCGCAGCGCCGCAGGGCCGGCGCGGTGTCAACGACGGAGGGGATGCCGTCCCGGGGGGTGTCCAGCTCAACCAGGTCCGGCAGATCCGCAAGTTCCACGGTGCGCCCGTCCACCACCACCGTGGCGGACGGGCCCGGCGCCGCTGCCGTGCCGGCTGCCACGCCCTCCGTCAGGGCCTGGGCCGGGACGGTTTTGGTGCTGCGCCCGGGGCGGGTGTGCTGGGTGGTTAATGTGGTCTTGGCGCGGTGGTGGGCGCTTGCTTCCGGAATGGTCATGATGGTCCCATTCTACCGAACGCGCCCTTGGCGCCTCCGGCTGACCATTGTGGCGCCGCTCAGTGGTCCTGGCGCGGGGCCCGGCGCGGCAGAAAGGTCACGCCTTCAGGTACCGGCGGCAGCCCTGCAAAAGTGCAGACCACATGGCTCCACGCCTCCAGGTGCGGGGCAAAGGAGTCGCCCACAGGCGTCCAGGAGGCGCGCAGCTCCAGATCAATGGCATCGGGCCGGGCGGCGAGGGCGCCATGGGATTCGGAAAGGATGCGCGTGGCGGTGCCCCCCGCATTGCTGTAACGGACCCGGTGCCCATCCAGTGATTCCATCAGCCAGGCCCAGGCGACATTGCCCAGCAGGGAATCGTTGCCAAGGTCCGGCTCAAGCTGGGCCCGCACATAGGTCACCACCCGAAAGGTGCCGCCCCACAACTGGGATCCCTGGGGGTCATGCAGGAGAATGAACCTGCCCGTGGCCAGCTCTTCACCGGCCATGACGATTTCCGCCCCCAGGGCCACGCCGTAGGGTGCCAGCCGTGCCGGCGCGGGCACCTCGGCCAATGACAGTTCGCTGCGGGTTCTGGCGGAGCGCATGGACGCCAAGGCGGCCTGGAACTCTGCCGGCAGCGATGATAGTTGGCTCACATGTGCAGATTATGGCCCGCCGCCGCCAAAGTGACGCAGGCGCGCCGCTGCCGGCCCCTGGCTAAAGGGCCAGTTCCTGCTGCAGCGCCGCCACGAATGCGGCAATGTCAGCTTCAGTGGTGTCAAAGGAACACATCCACCGCACTTCCCCCGCTGCCGCGTCCCAATCATAAAAGCGGAACTTTTCCCGCAGCCGTGCCGCCACGCCCGGGGGCAAAAGCGCGAACACGCCATTGGCCTCGGTGGGCTGCGTGCACTGGACACCGGGAAGGTGTTCCACTCCGGCGCGCAGCAGTGCCGCCATGGCATTGGCGTGGCCGGCGGAGCGCAGCCACAACCCATCGGCCAGCAGCGCCAGCAGCTGCACCGAAATGAAGCGCATTTTTGAGGACAGCTGCATGTTCATTTTGCGCAGATAGATCAGACCGTCGGCCGCCGCCGGGTTCAACGCCACAATGGCTTCGCCAAAGAGGATTCCGTTCTTGGTTCCGCCAAAGGACAGGACGTCCACGCCGGCGTCGGAGGTGAACTCCCGCACGGGCACCCCCAGATGGGCGGCGGCATTGGCCAGGCGGGCACCGTCCATGTGCACCTTCATGCCCAGGGCATGGGCATGCCGGCAAATCTCGCGCACCTCCTGGGGTGTGTAGCAGGTGCCCAGTTCGGTGGTTTGGGTGATGGACACCACCGCCGGCTGGGCCCGGTGTTCATCACCAAAGCCCCAGGCTTCCCGGTCAATGAGGGCCGGGGTGAGTTTTCCGTCCGGGGTGGGCACTGCCAGCAGCTTCATGCCGCCCACCCGCTCGGGCGCGGCGTTTTCATCCAGGTTGATGTGTGCGGTGGCCGCACAGACCACCGCACCCCAGCGGGGGAGCATGGATTGCAGCCCCACCACATTGGCGCCGGTGCCGTTGAAGACGGGAAAAACCTCCACCTCGCGCCCAAACATGGCGTTCATGGCCTGCTTGAGTTCGGCGGTGTAGATGTCCTCGCCATAGGCCACCTGATGCCCCCCGTTCGCTGCCGCGAGGGCGGCCAGGACTTCCGGGTGGACGCCGGAGTAGTTGTCGGAGGCAAAACTTATGATGCTTCGGTCATGCAGTGCTTCCAAGGCGTGCTTCACCTGGGCCTTTCACGTGAGGTTGTTGTGCTCCACAATAATGCGTGCGCCGTTGATGGTGGCAGCGGGCCTGGCAAAAAGCTGTGCCGCGGCCTGCCCCAGCACTGCCACGTCCGTGAATCCGTCGAAGCTGCGGGCGGGGGAGCGGTCCCGCATGCCCTGATCCACCAGCGCCTTGACCACCAGCACGACGGCGGCTGCCGGGGTGTTGGTGAAACCGGCGGCAATGGCCTGCACCCACGTTTCCGCCGCGGCCTTGATGGCTGCGTAGTTGGCGTTGGCCGGCGTGGGGGCAGTGACGGCGGTGGAGGACACAATGGCCAGGCGCCCCACCCGGGACGCGGCGAGATCGGCATGGAACTCGCGGCTGGTGTTGCGCAGGGTGGTCAGCACGCTGTGCTGGAGATGGTCGAAGTCGGCATCGCTTTGCTCCACCAACGTCCCGCCGCCACGCCATCCGCCCACCAGGTGCAGCAGCCCGTCCACCGCTCCATGGTCCGTCCGGATGCGGGCGCCCAGGGCAGCCACCTCGCCGCGGTCCCCGAGATCACAGCTGAGGGGGACGGCACCGCCGGTGCCTTGTGCCGCCGCCTGGATGCGTCCGGCGTCGGATCCCACCATCAGCACCCGCAGCCCGGCCGCCACCAAGGCAGCCGCCACGGCAATGCCGGCGGGGCTGCTGCCGCCGGCAACCACCACCAGGGGGGCTGCGGTGCGGCTGCCTTCCTGCGCTGGAACAGCGTTCACCTTTTAAAGTTCACTGGTGCCGGTGATGCCCGCCGTGGAGGCAATGACAGGGCGCATTTTCTTCTCCAGCGCCTCGTAAAACATGGACAGCGGAAACTCATCGTCCAGGACCTGGTCGGTGATCTCCCGCAGCGCCCCCGTCAGGGGCAGGGCCGCCGGGCCCTTGGCCCACACGGAAGCCGGGTGCGGGGTCAGGGTCGCTGACACCAGCTCATGGGCGGCAAGCCAGTGGGCCAGCTTGGGCCTGTCAATGGAGCGCCAGTACAGCTCCTCGATTTCCCGGCCCAGCGCCATGACCACCTCGGGAACCTCGTCCCAGTCCAGGGTGAGCCGGGTGTCGGTCCAGTGCAGCACGCGGTGCTGGTGCAGCCACGCAAACAGCAGCTGGCCGCCCAGGCCGTCATAGTTGCGCACACGGGAACCGGTAATGGCGAAGCGGAAGATCCGGTCAAAAATAACCGCATACTGCACCAGCTTTGCGTGCCTGCGTGCCTCCGGTGAGGCCGATGCGTCCCGTTCCACCGCCACCGATTCGCGGAACGCGGTCAAATCGCACCGCAGTTCCTCCAGGGAGTAGAGGAAGTAGGGCATGCGCTGCTTGATCATGAAGGGGTCAAAGGGCAGATCCCCGCGCATGTGCGTCCGGTCATGGATCAAGTCCCACATGATGAAGGTCTCCTCTGCGCAGTCCTGGTCCGCCAGCAGCGCACTGGCTTCCGGGGGCAGCTCCAGGTGCGTCACCTGTGCGGCGGCACGCAGCACCCGGCGGAAGCGTGCGGCTTCCCGGTCCTGGAAGATTGCGCCCCAGGTGAAGGTGGGGGTCTGGCGCACGGCGACGCTTTCAGGAAACAGCACCGCGGAGTTGCTGTCATAGCCGGAGGTGAAGTCAATGAAGCGCAGCGGCACGAACAGCTTGTTGGAGTAGTCCCCGGCTTCCAGTTCCGCAATGAATTCAGGCCAGAGCACCTCCACGAGCACAGCCTCGACGTGGCGGGACGTGGAGCCGTTCTGGGTGTACATGGGGAAGACCACCAGGTGTCCCAGACCGTTGATGCGGTGCTCCTCGGGGGCGAAGGCCTGCAGAGAGTCCAAAAAGTCCGGCACGTCGAACCCGGCTGCGGCCCACTTGCTGAAATCGGCCACCAGGGAGTCCATGTAGCGGCTGTTGTGCGGAAAATGCGGGGCCAGCGCCGTGATGGACTCTGAGATCCGCTGCACCAGGGCGGTGGCGGTTCCCCGGTGCCCGGCGTCGGGCACCGAGCCGTCCTGGGCCTGCAGCTCCTGCAGCGCGCCCACCGCCTCCTTCAGCTCCAGCCACGCCCGGTGGTGGGCAAGTTGATGGAGCTCCTGGCTGCGGTGGGCTGCAGTGGTGCGGCTGGGGGTCTCTGTGGTGCTGGGCACGGGCTGGCTCCTTGTTGCTCGAGGACTTCTGCAGCTGCTGCCGGAATGCATCCGCAGCTTGTGCCGAGCGTAACAATGAAAAAGCAATGCTAATGCCGCAAGTGCCTAAGCATCAGAGACTCTTTTGCTTAGCCGTCCACAGGAGTCTCAGGCGCCAGCTTTGCCGGCACCTCGCGCAGTTTCAGGCACACCGAATTGATGCAGAAACGCTCATCGGTGGGAGTGTCATAGCCTTCCCCCTTGAACAGGTGGCCCAGGTGGGAGTCGCAGGCTGTGCAGCGCACCTCAATGCGCTCCATGCCCAGCGAACGGTCGTGCAGGTAGCGGACCGTGCCGTCGGCCAAGGGGGCGAAGAAGGACGGCCAGCCGCAGCCGGAGGCGAATTTCTCCCGGGAGGTGAACAGTTCGGCTCCGCAGGCGCGGCATTCATAAACGCCTTCCTGGGCGGAGTCCCAATATTCGCCGGTGAAGGGGCGTTCCGTGCCAGCCTGGCGCAGCACCTGATACTCGGCGGGGCTGAGTTCCTCGCGCCACTGGGCATCGGACTTGACGACTGTGGGGGCCACTGAATTTTCTGAGTTGGTCATACTGTTTCCAACGCTCAGGAGTCGCCAATAAATCCCGAATCTGAATATAAATGCAGCACCGGCAGGCCCAACTTGCGTTGGGCCTGGTGCGCCCAGTCCTGCCGGAAGGTATCCGCCACGGCGTGCGGGGTGGTGACCACCACTGCCTGCCGGGCGGCACTTTCGGTCACTGCCGCCACGAGGGAGGCGACGGCGTCGCCCGGGGCCACGTGCCCGCTGACCTTGGCGCCGGAAAGTTCCAGCTCCGCCAAGGAGGCGGCGAGGATGTCCTGGGCCTGGCTCAGGACACGCTCCGGGTCCGGTTTGTCCCGCAGTTCCCGCAGGGCCGCCGGCAAGTCCAGCATGGTCAGCTGGTCAATGACGTCAACGAAGAGATTGCGGTGGGTCTCCGCCGGCACCAGCACCACCAGCTCCACGTCCTCGTCGGGGCCGTACAGTGCCGTGATGTTGGCAACGTCGAGGGCCGTAAGGGATTCTTCGGTCAGGATGATGATTGACTCGCTCATGCCCCCAGCCTAGGGCAGGGGAGGGCCGCCCCGGGCGGGAATGGGCCGCAAGGCGCAGAAAAGTTGTGCCCCTGCTGCGGTGCGCCGCTCGACGGGTCCGGCCGCTGTGGGCACAATGGAGGCATGGCCTCCTCGGATCAGCAGTCACGTTCATGGCTCAAGTGGGGCGCAGCGGGGATTGCTGCGGCCTGCTCCGGCGCCGTGGTGGTGGTCACCGCCACCTCCGCCCTGGCAGCTTATTTTGCCCGGCGTGTGGTGATTCCGGACAAGCGCCGCATTGACAATGTGGCCATCTTGGCGGTCATTTCCCATGGACCCACCACGCACGTGGTGCTGGAGGCCACGGCGGAGACCGTGGTCGACGGCCACTACGGATTGTTTTTCAACGCCGGCACGGCGCACGCCGCCATCGGCCCGATCATCTCCTATGTGCCCCGTGAAGGCAGCGTCACCCGTGAGGTGATCTCGCAGTGCGGCGGGGAGCTGCGCGCAGCGACCTCCGGCTGGTGGTCGGGGAACCTGCACGCCCACCCCGGCGAAATGGGCCTTGACGTGGAGGACGTCACCCTGCCCCTGCGCGACGGCGACGCACCGGCCTGGTTCCTGCCCGCGCCCGCCCCCGGCCACACCTGGGCCATCATGGTCCACGGCCGGGGCGCCACACGCAATGAGGGCCTGCGTGCGGTGCCCACAGCCCACCGCCTGGGCATGCACGCCTTGTTGATGTCCTACCGGAACGACGGCGACGCCCCCGCCGCAGCCGACGGCAGGTACGGCCTGGGGGTCACCGAGTGGGCCGATGTTGAAACCGCCATTGACTTTGCTGTGGCGCGCGGGGCCAAGGACGTGGTCTTGTTCGGCTATTCCATGGGTGGTGCCATCTGCCTGCAGGCCGCCGACCTGGCGCGGAACCGCAAACATGTTTTGGCCCTGGTCCTGGACGGCCCCGTCATCAGTTGGGTCAATGTGCTGGCCCACCAGGCGCAGGCAAACCGCATCCCCAACTTCATCGGACAGTACGCCCAGGTCATGCTCACGCATCCGCTGGGACGGCGCATCACGGGCCTGGCCGCGCCGGTGAACCTCAAGGACATGGACTGGGTGTCGCGGGCCGTGGAACTGCGGACCCCCGCGCTCATCCTGCACAGCATTGACGATGATTTTGTGCCATTCGAGCCTACGGCCGAACTGGCCCGCCGCAATCCGGAAATGGTCACCTTCGAACCCTTCGGCAAGGCACGGCACACCAAGGAGTGGAATGTGGACCGGCAGCGTTGGGAGGACGCCGTGGAAGAGTGGCTGCGCCCGCGCCTGGGCCGGCACGCCCTGCCCCGGGACCAGGCGTAGAAGGTCCGCTGCAGGGCCAGGGGGCATACGCTCAGTGGCGTTTTGCCGTGCCAATGGGGGCGGTGGTGGCACCGGTGAGCGTGATCAGGTCATGGGGCCCCAGCTCAAGGTCAAGGCCACGCCGGCCACCGGAGACCAGGATGGTGGCATGGGCCAGCGCCGAATCATCGAGCACGGTGGGGCTGGGCCGGCGCTGCCCCAGGGGCGAAATTCCCCCCAGTACATAACCGGTGCGGCGCCGGGCGGCGCCCGGGTCGGCCAGGGCGGCCTTTTTATGGCCCAGCACCTGCGCCAGGGCCTTCAAATCCAAGCTGCCGCCCACGGGCACAATGGCAATGGCGAAGGTCCCGTCCACCTCCACCACCAGGGTTTTAAAGATCCGTGCGGCGCTCACACCCAAAGCGCCGGCAGCTTCGGCGCCATAGTTGGTGACGGCGGGATCATGGTCATAGCTGTGGGCAGTGAAAGGCACTCCGGCAACAGTGAGTGCCACTGTTGCCGGAGTGCCGGCACTTGTTTTCCTGGCCACGGCGCAAGGCTACGACGCGGGACGCACGCCGCAGGCAATCTTGCGCTTCACGCGCCCCAGCATGGCCGACATTCCCCGCATGCGCAGCGGCGAAATGGCGCGGGTCAACCCCAACTGCTCGGGCATGTCGTCCGGAACAGCCAAAATCTCCTGCGCCGTCAACCCGTCCAGACCCTCAAACAGCACCGAGGCAAAGCCACGGGTAGTGGGCGCCTCGGCAGGTGCCTGAAAGAACAGGCGCATCACTTCGCCGCGGTCGGTCAGTTCGGACTCCACTGTCAAAAACAGCGGCGACTGGCACTCCACCACCTGCTCCAGCAGTTCCGGATGGTTGGACAAGCGCTGGGGCAGAGGGGGCAGCGACCGCGAAAAATCCAAAAGCAGCGTCAGCCTGTCGCTTTCTTCAAGTTCTCGAAAGTCATTGACAATCTCGGCCAGTGCGGGGGGAAGTGCTTGTGAAGTAGTCATTGGCTTAAGCATACGATTCGTTCGCAGGAGGTCAGTTCGCCGAGGGCAGTTCGCCGCACTCCGGGCCGACGGCGATGGGTACGCGTACTGCGTTGCCCCACTCCGTCCAGGAACCGTCATAGTTGCGGACCGTGTCAAAGCCCAGCAGGTACTTCAAGGCAAACCAGGTATGGCTGGACCGTTCGCCAATGCGGCAGTAGGCCACCACGTCGTCGCCGGGAACCAAGCCCGCTTCATCCAGGTAGAGGGCCTCAAGGTCCTCCCGTGAGCGGTAGGTGCCGTCTTCGGCGGCCGCGCGGGCCCACGGGATGGACGCGGCCGTGGGGATGTGTCCGCCACGCAGCGTGCCTTCCTGGGGGTAGGCGGGCATGTGGGTGCGTTCGCCGGTGTACTCCTCGCTTGACCGCACATCAATCAAGGGCTTGCCCAGGTGCGCCAGCACATCCTCCTTGTAGGCGCGGATGGGGGCGTCATTGCGTTCGACCACCGGGTACGCCGCCGATGCCGCCACTGCCGTGGCGTCGGTGGTCAGTTCGCGTCCTTCAGCAATCCACTTGTCACGGCCGCCGTCCAGGAGCCTGACATCCTCATGGCCGAACAGGGTGAAAACCCACAGGGCATAGGCTGCCCACCAGTTCGATTTGTCCCCGTACACCACCACGGTGGTGTCGCGGGAAATTCCCTTGGCCTGGGCGAGCTTGGCAAAGGCCGCCCCGTCAATGTAGTCCCGGGTGACGTCGTCGTTCAGGTCCGTGTGCCAGTCAATTTTTACCGCACCGGGGATGTGGCCCGTCTCGTACAGGAGCACGTCCTCATCCGATTCCACCACCACCAGGGACCCCTCCGCGGCGGCGCCGTCGGCGAGTGCCTGGGCGAGCCATTCGGTGGAGACCAGGCGCTCGGGGTGCGCATAGGCGGCGAACTTTTCATTTTCTTCTACTGCAATGGCCATGTCGTCCTTATCCATTCAACTGCTCCTGCGTGGTCCTGACGTTGATTTCAACCCCGGGCACGCAATGAGGAGGAGGCTAGTGTGTTGCTGCGCCAAAGGGGTGCAGCCCTTGTTCCCGTCTTTGAGCCTAACCAGCAGGCGGCGCACAATAATCCCGCGCGTTAACGAAACGCAATATCGGGTTGGTATTCTTGAGCTGGCAGGCTAAGGCTGAAAACCGTCTGCACCCCCATCGTTCTGATCGGAAATTTACTTGGTACATGTAGAACAACTTTCCACGCGTCGGCCCGTGGTGTCCGTGGAGGAGCTGTTGCAGGGCTTCGTGCCGTCGCCCCGTTTTGGTGAAGTTTCCTTTGACAGCTACAGGCCCGACCCCTCGCAGCCCACCCAGTCTCAGGCTGTGGACATGTTGCGTGAATTTGGCCAGGCCACCCAGAAGAAGCAGGGCGGCGGCCTGCGCCGCTTCTTTGGCGGCAGGGACAAGTCCGACGGCGTCGGGCAGCGGGCGGGCATTTACCTTGACGGCGGCTTTGGGGTGGGCAAGACACACCTGCTGTCCTCGCTGTGGCACCAGGCGCCGGGCCCCAAGGCCATCGGCACCTTTGTGGAGTACACCAACCTGGTGGGCGCCTTGTCCTTCCGCAAGACGGTGGAGGCCCTTAGCCACTACAAACTCATTTGCATTGACGAGTTTGAACTGGACGATCCAGGGGACACGGTGCTCATGTCGCGGCTGATGCGTGAGCTGGCCGATGCAGGGGTCAAACTAGCCGCCACCTCCAATACCCTCCCCGGGGCCCTGGGGGAGGGCCGCTTTGCCGCAGTGGACTTTCAACGGGAAATCCAGGTCCTGGCCGAGCAATTTGAAATTCTGCATATTGACGGGGAGGACTACCGCCACCGCGGACTGCCGACCCCTCCGGACCCCGTGCCCAACAGCGACCTCAATGCGCGCATGCGGGCCGACTTTGCGGGCAGGACCGTTGCCGTGGATGATTTTGCCGTGCTTTTGGACCACTTGGCCGGGGTGCACCCCTCGCGTTATCGGCAGATGCTCTCCGGCATTGATGCAGTGGTCTGGCGCAATGTGCACACCATCACCGAACAATCCGTGGCCCTGCGTTTTGTGGTCTTGGCAGACCGCCTCTATGACAAGGATGTGCCAATCCTGGCCAGCGGAGCGCCGCTGGATGAGCTTTTCACCGCGGAAATGATGGGCGGCGGCTACCAGAAGAAATACTTCCGCGCAGTCTCGCGCCTGACCGCGCTGGCCCGCGAGGCCCAGGAGCCCCCACTGTCCGCAGCTTGAGCGCCGCGGGGGCGGGCACGGGCGCAACGGGGGGCCTTAAACGCTAAAGGCGTTGGTGCCGTCTCTCGACGGGACCAACGCCCTTGACGCGCTCATTAAAGGCTAAGGCTTGGGGTTGTTGGCTGCGCCATCCACAAATCCGGAGGCGGCCCGCTGGGCGGAGTCCACATGGCCCTTGAACTTGTCACCGGTCTTGTTATCGACGATGTCGCCAACCTTCTCGATGCCGTCCTTGATGCTCTGTTCCCTGCCGCTGATCAATCCTGCGGCCTTGCCTTTAATATCGTCAAAAACAGACAATAGGCACCTCCCTTCGATCCTGGGGTCTAACGCCCTAACCGTTAAAAAGCCTAGTCCCGGTTGCCGCTTTGTCAACGCCCGTGCCGTGACCCACAGCCGGCATGCACGGTCCGTCCCGGGCCGGGGGGAGCCGTTCAAGGCAAGCCACGGCAGGGCGCCGGGCGCGGGTTTGTGGCACGGAAGGGCTGCGTGGGCGCCGATTCCCGCATCCGCCAGCTGCGGGCAAAACCGCCGTCAGGCACAAAAAAGCCCCGCCGGCCAGCATTTCTGCTGGTCAACGGGGCTTTTTTCCTGGTGGGCGATACTGGGTTCGAACCAGTGACCTCTCCGGTGTGAACGGAACGCGCTACCACTGCGCCAATCGCCCAATTTCCATGTCCGCACCGTGTTTGCTGCGGGTCATGAGCATTGCTGCGTTCAATACAGTAGCCCACGCTTTCCCTTTTCTCATAATCGGCCTCCGTGCAGCTGCGCACAGCCCGCTCCACAGCCGGACACGGCACGGCGGTGCACGGCGGTGCGCGGTGGCGTGCGTGGCAGCTGTGACCGAATGTGACCAGCGCCATAGTGGATAAAAGGTGCCCAACGGGGTCAATTGTGCTCAAACCAAGCCCCTGGGACGGCCCCGGCGGTGCGGATGACGGGCCCATGACCTGCGGAAATTCAAGCATCCAGGCCATGGATCCACTGCTTCCAAGGCCCTGCCACGGGCCGATTTGGTGTTTCGGAAAAAGCTCAGGTAATGTTTTCACCGCAGCAACACGGACTACCGAAGCGGAGACGCCAACGGGGGAAATGATGCGCATGCGGTTGTAGCTCAGCTGGTAGAGCACCACCTTGCCAAGGTGGATGTCGCGAGTTCGAATCTCGTCAACCGCTCGCATGACATCGTTTGGTTTTCACGGTGGGGTGGCCGAGAGGCGAGGCAACGGCCTGCAAAGCCGTGTACACGGGTTCGAATCCCGTTCCCACCTCCATATGGCTGAACCATGAAGTACGCAGTATCCAAGGTATGTTGCCGCAGCTGGCAGGGTGCGTTTGGGCGATTGGCGCAGCGGTAGCGCGCTTCCCTGACACGGAAGAGGTCACTGGTTCGATCCCAGTATCGCCCACTGATGAACTTGTTCATCATGTTGATGCAAATCAGCACAGGCAGTATATATGCGGTTGTAGCTCAGCTGGTAGAGCACCACCTTGCCAAGGTGGATGTCGCGAGTTCGAATCTCGTCAACCGCTCGGAACATGAAAATTGCCGGGACCTCACGGTTCCGGCAATTTTTTCACCGCCCATGGGCGATTGGCGCAGCGGTAGCGCGCTTCCCTGACACGGAAGAGGTCACTGGTTCGATCCCAGTATCGCCCACTTCAAGGCACCCCCCGGGGTGCCTTTGCCGTTTAACGGCCAATGCTGCCAAGGCCCGCGATGCAGCTTGTCCACAGTGGTCCGAATCCGGCTGTGCGGTGTCACAGGGTAGTGGAATAGTAGAGGCATGACAGCTCCAGCATTGGCACACAGCACTGAACTCGGGCGGATGTATGCCCGCTCCCTGCAGGATCCGCCCACGGTTCCCTCCATCACCACGGTCATTGGCCAGCAGGCGTCCTCGTTGGACGGCTGGATTGGGTACATGGCCGCAACGGCCGCCGTGAACCACCCGGATCTGGGTGCGGGGGTGGGCAATCCCGGCAAGCTGCGCACCGTGGTGCGTGAGAGTTCCAATGCCGCCGAACAGTTCCGGGATTCAGCCGCAGCCCGTGGCGATCGGGTCCACCAGTACTGCGAGCAGCTGGCATTGCGGACCCTGGACCGTCCGCATCGCCTTGCCGAGGCCCGTGAGGCCCTGGCGGAAAAGGGTGAGGAGAATTTTGCCCTGCGCTTTGACGCGTGGTGGCAGCAGTATGATGTGCAACCGCTGGTGCCGGAAATCACCGTGTGGAACCAGAGCCTTGGTTACGCCGGAACCCTGGACCTGGTGGCAAAAATTGGCGGGCGCCTGTGCATCATTGACTACAAGACCAAGGGCACCGACCGCAATGGCCAGGTGAAGTCCTTGGATGCCAAGGTGGTCATGCAGCTGGTGGCCGGGCTGAAGGCGGAGGAATCCATTGTGGATGAGGCCGCCGGTGAGTGGGAGCCATGGAAATACGGGCAGGATCCCATCCTGCTGGGCGTCGCCATTGGCGAGACGGAAGTCAGGACCCTGCGTGCCAACCCGGAGGTGCTCAAGGCCCACTGGTTCAAGTTCGCTTCCCTGCGCCGCGTGTGGCAAACGTCCCTGGATGCAGCGGCAGCAGGACCGCCGCTGTTTGAAGTGCCGCCGCCGGCCCCGGAATCGGCCCACTAGACTGGTTGGGCCGGAAGTTATCAAACGGGTTCCGGCCCGTGCCACAAGCAAAGCGAGGTGCCGTCCATGGCCATCCTAAGTATCCGCATCATCGGCGACCCGGTTTTACGAACCGTCGCCGAGGAAGTGACGGACTTCGGCCCCGGGCTGGCCAAGCTCATTGACGACATGCACCAGACCATGGCCGATGTCCAGGGCGCCGGTTTGGCGGCCCCGCAGATTGGCGTGAACAAGCGCATCTTCACCTACAACGTTGATGGTGAACAAGGCCACGTCATCAACCCCGTGCTGGCCGCCTGCGACGACCTCGCCGCCGGCGAGCCCGAAGGCTGTTTGTCAGTTCCCGGCCTGGGTTACACAGTGGTGCGCCACCGCTGGGTGCGCCTGACCGGGGTTGACCTCAACGGGCGGCCCTTGGATCTGGAGGCCACCGGCCTGTTGGCAAAGTGCTTTCAACACGAGACCGACCACCTCAACGGCAAATTGTACGTGGACCGCCTGGACGGTGACGACCGCCGGGAGGCCCTGCGCGCCATCCGCAGGGCCAACTACCACAATGTCACCGCCCAGACCATGGCGCGCAGGGCCCAAAGCGTTGGCTCGGCGTTTGCCGTCGGGGCCGTCCAGTGAAGGTCCTCTTTGCCGGCACACCCGAAGTTGCCCTGCCGTCCCTGACCGCCCTGATGGCCGCCGGCCATGAAATCGTGGCAGTGCTCACGCGCCCGGACGCCCCCTTGGGCCGCAAACGGATCATGACGCCGTCGGCCGTCGCGGCACGTGCGCAGGAACTGGGCCTGCCGGTCATCAAGGCCAACAAGGTCGACTCCGGGACCGCCGCCGCCATTGCCGCCGCCGGCCCCGAGGTGGCAGCCATTGTGGCCTACGGCGCCCTGGTGCCCGAACATGCCCTGGGAATCCCGCCCCTGGGCTGGGTCAACCTGCACTTCTCCCTGCTGCCGGCATGGCGCGGGGCGGCGCCAGTGCAGCATGCAGTCATCAACGGCGACGAAGTCACCGGCGCCTCTACCTTCCTGCTGGAGAAGGGTCTGGACACCGGCCCGGTGTTTGGCACCATGACCGAGGCCATCGGCCCCGCCGACACCAGCGCCGGGCTGCTCCGGCGCCTGGCCCACAGCGGTGCCCTGCTCCTGGCCCAAACCCTGGACGGCCTCGGTGCCGGCCAACTGGTGGGGGTGCCACAGCAAGGTGACGTTTCGCTGGCCCCCAAGCTGACCTTGGAGGACGGGCGGGTGCGCTGGGGTGATCCGGCATTGGCCGTCAACCGGCGCATCCGCGGAGTGAGCTACGAGCCCGGCGCCTGGACCATGCTGGCGGGGCAGCGTTTCAAGCTGGGACCGGTGGCCATGCGCAGCGATGTGCAGGGCCTGCCGCCGGGCCGGCTGCGCTTGGACGCCGGCGCGGTGCTGGTGGGCACCGGCTCCCATGCGGTGGAACTGGTGGACGTGCAGCCGGCGGGCAAAAAAATGATGAAGGCAAGTGACTGGGCACGTGGCCTAGCCAACAAGGAAGAAACGGTGTTTGAATGAGCAGCGAGCCAGGCGGACGTTCCGGCCACCCCAACAACAACGCAGGCGGTGTCAGGCGCCGTGACGCGGCCGGACGTGAACGCAACCGCAGCACCGGGCGCAACCGCACGGATACCGCCCCGGGCCAGCGCACCCGCGCCGCCGACCCTGCCCGGCTCGTGGCCTTTGAAGTTCTGCGCGCGGTGTCGGCGGACGACGCCTACGCCAACCTGGTGCTCCCGGCCCGCATCCGCAAGCACCACCTGGACCGCAGGGATGCCGGATTCGCCACTGAATTGGCCTATGGGGCCCTGCGCGCCCAGGGAAGCTACGACGCCATCCTGGCAAGGTGCGTGGACCGTCCGCTGTCCGAGGTGGACCCGGCCATTGTGGACGCGCTGCGCATTGGCGTGCACCAGCTGCTGGCCATGCGTGTGCCCAGCCACGCAGCGCTGGACCAGACCGTGGGGCTGGCCCGTGCCGTCATTGGTGCCGGACCCTCCGGTCTGGTCAACGCCGTGCTGCGCAAAGTTGCCGCCAAGGAGCTCTCCGAATGGCTCAGCGAACTCACCGCAGGGCTCAGCGACGAGGTCAAGATCGCCTCCATTGAGCACTCCCATCCGGAGTGGATTGTGCGCGCGTTCCGCCAGGCGCTGGTGGCGCACGGCCGTGATGCCAGCGAGGTGGGGGCGCTGCTTGAGGCTGACAATGCCGCCCCCGTGGTGAATCTGCTGGCACTGCCGGGACTGGGAAATTTGGATGAGGCGTTCGACGCCGGTTTCACCCCGGGTGCGCTGGTGGCGGACTCCGCCCTGTCCTCCGGCGGGGATCTGAGCCGGCTGGACGGTGTCCGCGAAGGCACCGTGCGCGTCCAGGACGCCGGGTCCCAGCTCGTGGCCCGGGCCTTGGCCGGTGTGGAGATCGAAACCACACTGGACGGCGGCGAGGAGCGCTGGCTGGACATGTGCGCCGGCCCAGGCGGCAAGGCCGCGCTGTTGGCAGCCCTTGCCGGACAAAAGGGCGGCTGGCTGCTGGCCAACGAACCGTCCGTGCATCGGGCCAAGCTTGTCTCCCAGGCCCTGGCCGCGGTGCCGGAGGACAGCTGGACCGTGCGCACCGGGGACGGCCGCGACATTGGCCGCGAGCACCCCGCAGCATTTGACCGTGTTCTGGTCGACGCGCCCTGCACCGGCCTGGGTGCGCTGCGCCGCCGCCCGGAATCCCGGTGGCGCCGCACCTTGGCCGACGTCACCGAGCTCGGTCCGCTGCAGCGCGAACTCTTGGCATCGGCGCTGGAGGCCGTCAAACCGGGGGGAGTGGTGGCGTATGTGACGTGTTCCCCGCACGTGGCGGAGACCATTGCCGTGGTGGAGGATGTGATGCGCAGACGTGGGGACGTGGAACTGCTCGATGCAGGCCAGGCACTGGATGCCGCCAGCCTCAGCGGCGACGTGGCTGCGGGGAACCACGCAGCCGCCGTCCCGGCCCACCGGATGATGGCCCAGCTGTGGCCCCATGTGCATCAAAGCGATGCGATGTTCCTGGCCCTGATCCGCAAAAACGGGCGGGTGCCCGCCCCCGCGCCCCAAGACGACCAGAAGTGAAAGGTGACCCCGTGGCCAACTCCCTGCCCGCCTGCTGCATCAACCCCAGCATTTTGTCCGCCGACTTTGTGAATCTGCAAAGCGAACTGGCCAGGATCGCCAACGCCGACGCCGTGCACGTGGACGTCATGGACAACCGCTTTGTGCCCAATCTGACCATTGGCCTGCCGGTGGTTCAGCGCATCCAGGAAGTAAGCCCCATTCCCCTGGACGCACATTTGATGATTGCCGAGGTGGACCGCTGGGCCCCGCTGTACGCCGGCGCGGGGCTGGCCTCCGTCACCTTCCACGTCGAAGCCTCGGATGCGCCCATCAAGCTGGCGCGTGAACTGCGCGCCCGCGGAGCGAAGGCAGGCATGGCGCTGCGCCCCGCCACCGCCGTCGAGCCGTACCTGGACATGCTGCCGGAGCTGGACATGTTACTGATCATGACGGTGGAGCCCGGCTTTGGCGGGCAGGCATTTTTGGATGTGACCCTGCCCAAAATCCGCCGTGCCCGGGCCGCCATTGCCGGCAGCGGCGTCAACGTGGCCATCCAGGTGGACGGCGGGATCACCGAGGAAACCATCACCCGGGCTGCGGAGGCGGGGGCCAATGTTTTCGTCGCCGGCTCCGCGGTCTACGGCAGGCCGTCCCCGGAAGAGGCCATTGAATCGCTGCGGACCAAGGGTCGGCTGGCCTTCGGGCGGTAGATTCCACGACGCCGGCACGGTTCCGCCTGGACTGGGCCAAAGAAGTGTCATAATGATTACAGCGTCCGCATCAGCGGGTGCCGTCATGTTTAACGATTTGCAGTAATACGTGCTCCGGGGTCGGTGTAATTCCGAACCGGCGGTTATAGTCCGCGACCCGCGCGCCGCAGCTGGCAACAGCTGTGGCAGACGGTTGATCTGGTGAAATTCCGGAACCGACAGTTAAAGTCTGGATGGGAGAAGCACGAACAGTCTTGGCCTTTTCGGGTCGGGGGTGTGGCAGCGCCATGGGCCTGCCGCCGCTCCTGCGCCCGTGGGCTTTCTGTACGCTACCCCGGAGCCATCGCGGCCTTGAAAGGGTAGGTAAAATGGACTTTCTGCGATGGCTCTTCGACGCTAAATGGGAATTCGCCGACGGCGGCTTCCTCTTGTGGCGCGAGGTCATAGGTAATGTCTTTGGGCTGCTCAGCGCCCTCGGCGGCATGCGCCGTAAAATCTGGGCCTGGCCCGTGGGCATTGTGGGAAATGCGCTGTTGTTCACGGTGTTCATGGGATCCGTCTTCGGCTCCGAGGGCTATGTGAACCTGCTTGGCCAGGCCGGCCGGCAAGTGATGTTCATTGCCGTCTCCATCTACGGCTGGCGGCGCTGGAGCCAGAGCCGCCATATGAAAAACGACGACGACACGCACGTTGGCGAGGCCGTCGCACCCGAGTGGGCCGGAACCCGCGTGCGTTGGCTTCTTCTCGCCGCCATGGTGGGGGGCACCGCCGTGCTGACGCCCATATTCCGGGCCCTTGGCTCCTACGAACCGGTCTGGGCGGACGCCTGGATCTTCATGGGTTCCCTGCTGGCAACCTACGGCATGGCCAAGGGTTGGGTGGAATTCTGGCTCATCTGGGTGGCCGTGGACCTGGTGGGTGTGCCACTGCTGTTCAGCGCCGGATATTACGCCTCCGCCTTCATGTACATCTTCTACGGTGCATTTACATTGGCCGGTTTCTTCGTATGGTGGAAGGTGCGGCGCACCAGTGATGCCCTGGCCCGCCAAGTGTCGGTGGATGCCACCTTCCCTGACATTACCGTGGGCAAGAAAGAGGCCAAGCCATGAACTACTCCCTGAACTCCGTTCCTTTCGATCCGGACGGCCATTTAGAGCACTTCACGGCCGCTGAAACCCTGGGCATGGAGACCGCCCTGTCCGCGGCGCGTCAGGGCGTGCGCGGCTCAAACCCGCTGGTTGGGGCTGCCATCATTGACGCCGACGGCACTTTTTTGGCCATTGGCTACCACCGCGGCGCCGGCACCGCGCACGCCGAAGTTGACGTCATTGGCCGGCTGCTGGGCACCGGGGTCAAACGGGACCTTTCCGCCGCGACGCTCATTGTCACCCTGGAACCCTGCAGCCACGTGGGCCGCACCGGCCCCTGTACCCAGGCCATCCTCGACGCCGGCATTGGCAACGTGGTGTTTGCCGTGGCGGATCCGCACCTGCCGGCCTCCGGCGGAGCCCAAATCCTGCACAATGAGGGCATCAACGTCCGGATGGGACTCATGGCCGCCGAGGCCGAGGACCTGAACCGCCAATGGTTCATTGCCGTGCGCGAGCGGCGCCCCTTCATCACGGCGCGTCTGGCCCAGACGGTGGACGGCAGGATCGCCGCCGTGGACGGCACCAGCCAGTGGATCACTTCCCAGGAATCACGCCAGGACTCCCACCGGCTGCGTGCCCGGGTCGATGCCATTGTGGTGGGAACAGGCACCGTGCTGGCTGACAATCCCCGCCTGACGGCCCGTGGCGCCGACGGATGCGACGCCGCCGAGCAACCCCTGCGCGTGGTCATGGGCATGCGTGAGATCCCCGCCGACGCGGCGGTCCGTGGCACATCCACCACCCCCAGCAGTCCGGAGCGCCTGGGCAACGACGATTTCCTGGCGCTGCACACCCACGACCCGGCAGAGGTGGTGCGCGAACTTTATGACCGCGGCGTGGGTCATTTGATGATTGAAGGCGGCGCCAAAATCAATGCCGCCTTCCTGGCCAGTGGCATGGTCGATGAACTGGTGGTTTATCTGGCGCCGATCCTGCTGGGATCGGGCATTCCAGCCCTCACGGATCTGGGCATTGACACCCTGTCCCAGGCCCAGAAGTGGGAATGGGACGCCACCACCACCGGCCCCGTCGAAGTGCTGGGGCCGGACCTGAAACTGACTTTGATGCCCGCCCGCACGGGCGCGGAAGGTGCGTGATCATGTTTACCGGAATCATTGCAGGGCGTGGAACCGTCATTGAGCTGTTGAGATCAGCGGACGATGACAGCGCCGCGCTGGTCCTCGCTGCCGGGGCAGCGGTTGCGGACCTGGAGGCCGGCGGCTCGCTGGCAGTGGATGGGGTCTGCCTGACGGCAACGCGCATCCACAACGGCACCGTGGATATGGATGTCATGGGCGAAACCCTGGTGCGCACCACCGTGGGTTTGCTGCAGGCCGGTGACACAGTGAATCTGGAACGCTGCGTACCCGTTGCCGGGCGGCTCGACGGCCACGTGGTCCAGGGCCACGTGGACGGCACCGGAACGCTGGTGGAGCGTGAAAACCAGGGCAGTTGGGAGCGGCTGCGCTTCACCGTGCCCAGGGCGCTGGCCCGCTACATTGCCGAAAAAGGCTCGATCGCCATTGACGGGGTGTCCTTGACAGTCACTGCCGTCAGTGCTGCCACCGAGGCTGATCAGTGGTTTGAGGTGGGGCTGATACCGGTCACGCTCGCTGCCACGGGCCTGGGCGCCAAGCACGCGGGCGCGGCAGTGAATCTGGAGGTTGACGTGCTGGCCAAGTACGCCCAGCGGCTGCTCGAATTCGCCGGCGAACCGGCCGAATCCGTTCGGCCCGCCACCATCGAGGGTGGCCTGTGATGGACCGGCACGGCTTCCTGGATCCGGTTCCCCTTGCCATTGCCGCCCTGGCCCGCGGCGAGGCGGTGCTCGTGGTTGATGACGAGCACCGCGAAAACGAGGGCGACATCATCTTTGCCGCCCAGCACAGCACCCCGGCACTCATGGGCTGGACAGTGCGCCACAGCTCCGGCGTCATCTGCGTGCCCATGGAGCACGGGCGCGCGGACCAACTGGAACTGCCGGCCATGGTGGCGGTCAATGAGGACGCCAAAGGCACCGCCTATACGGTCAGTTGTGATGCAGCGGTGGGCATCTCCACCGGGATCAGCGCCACCGACAGGTCGCTGAGTGTGAACATTCTTGCCCACCCCGCCTCCGGGCCAAGGGAGCTGAGCCGGCCCGGGCATATTTTCCCCCTGCGGGCAGCGGCCGGGGGAGTGCGTGAACGTCCCGGGCACACCGAGGCGGCGGTGGAGCTGTGCCGCCTGGCCGGATGCGAACCGGTGGGGGTGATTGCCGAGGTGGTTGATGATGCCGGGGAAATGCTGCGCGTTCCCCAGCTGCGCATTTTTGCCGATGCCCATGGACTGGTGCTCATCTCCATTGCCGAACTGATCCAGCACCTGGCGCAGCCGGCAGCTGCTGCCGCGGCCACGCCATGACGGATCCAAACCCGGCGGTGGAAGGCGGCCCCGTGGTGCAGCTGCCCACCCGTTACGGGGACTTTGCAGCCCAGGCATGGCTTGATTCGGCCGGGCGGGCGGAGCACCTGAGCTTGACGGCCCCGGGCGGGGCGGCAGTGCCCCTGGTGCGCCTGCATTCGGAGTGCCTGACCGGGGACGTGTTTGGTTCCTATCGCTGCGACTGTGGCGAACAGCTCGACTACGCCCTGCGGCAGATCCAACGCCAAGGCGGCACGCTGCTGTATTTGCGCGGGCATGAGGGGCGCGGCATTGGACTGATGAACAAGATGCGTGCCTACAGCCTGCAGGAGGCCGGCGCAGACACCGTTGAAGCCAATGAACAACTGGGGCTGCCTGTGGACGCGCGCGACTACGCGGCGGCCGCCGGCATCCTGAAGTCCTTGGGCCTGGACAGGATCCGGCTCTTGAGCAGCAACCCTTTGAAGCAGGAGCAGTTGAGCCGGTACGGCATCACAGTGGTGGAGGTGGTCTCCGCAGGGGTGCCGTCCCGCCGCGAAAATCTACGTTATTTACAGACCAAAAGGGATCGGATGAACCACGCCTTGGCAGCCGATCTGCACGTCACCACCCCCTTGGAAGGACCAACATCATGAGCGGCCACGGAGCACCCACCCTCAACTTTGACAGCGCGGCACAGTCGCAGGCCAGTGAACTGAGGCTGGCGATCGTGGCGGCCAGCTGGCACAGCAAAATCATGGACGGGCTGCTCGCCGGCGCCCTGCGGGGGGCCGCGGAGGCCGGGATCGCCACGCCTGTGGTGGTGCGCGTGCCCGGCAGCTTTGAACTTCCCGTGGCGGCGGCACGTCTGGCCCCGCGCTTTGACGCTGTCGTGGCCCTGGGGGTGGTCATCCGCGGGGGCACCCCGCACTTTGAGTTTGTCTGCCAAGCCGCCACCAGCGGGCTGACCCAGGTGGCCGTCACCACGGGTGTTCCGGTGGGCTTCGGTGTTTTGACATGCGACACCGAGCAGCAGGCCCTGGACCGTGCCGGGCTGCCCGGGTCGGCGGAGGACAAGGGCCACGAGGCCGTCACCGCCGCCCTCGCCACGGCCCTGGCACTGTCGGGGGTGGGCGTCTGAAGCGGGTCTCCATTCCCAAACCGCCGCCGCGGGGCGGAACGGTTCGATGTTCACCTGTTGGACACACCCCGGCCCAAGATCCGCCAGCCGTGGACCGAACGGGTAAGGTGTACTGCGTGAAGACCTTCGAATCCCTTTTTGATGAGCTCAGTGCGAAAGCCGCAGCCCGGCCCGCCGGCTCCCGTACCGTGGCCGAACTTGAATCCGGCGTCCACGGCATCGGCAAGAAAGTGGTTGAGGAAGCTGCCGAAGTGTGGATGGCCGCCGAATATGAATCGGACCAAGCCTGCGCTGAGGAGATTTCCCAGCTGTTCTACCACCTGCAGGTCATGATGATCGCCAAAGGGTTGACACTTCAGGACGTTTACAAGCATCTCTAGCCACACCCTGTGGCCCCGCCTGCTTGAACTCCAGCCGTGGCGGCAGTCCGCCACAGGGCCGTTCCTTTCTGCCTGAAACTACCTAAGAGATGTGTTTTTATGCTGCGTGTTGCTGTCCCCAACAAGGGATCCCTGTCCGAGGCCGCCTCGGCCATGCTGGCGGAGGCCGGGTACCGGCAGCGCCGTGATTCCCGTGAACTGGTCATGGTTGATCCGGCGAACAATGTGGAGTTTTTCTTCCTGCGCCCCCGTGACATTGCCGTGTACGTGGGCGCCGGCACGCTCGACGTCGGCATCACCGGCCGCGATCTGCTCATGGATGCCCAGGTGGAGGCGGAGGAACTGCTGCCGTTGGGCTTTGCGGCGTCCACCTTCCGCTTTGCCGGACCGGTGGGCCACTTCTCCAGCACCGCCGAGCTCGAAGGCAAGCGCCTGGCCACCAGCTATGACGGGCTGCTGCGTGACTATTTGGCCGAGCTGGGCATCAACGCCTCGGTGGTGCGCCTGGACGGCGCCGTGGAATCCTCCGTGCGCCTGGGCGTGGCCGACGCCATTGCCGACGTGGTGGAAACCGGCAGCACACTTAAGGCTGCCGGCATGGAAATCTTCGGCGAACCAATCCTGTTCTCCGAGGCCCTGCTCATTGGCCGCCGTGGTGTGACGCCGCCGGCCGGGGTGGAGGTGTTGATCCGCCGCCTCCACAGTGTGCTGGTGGCACGCCAATACGTGCTGCTGGACTATGACGTGACCAAGGACCTGCTGGATCAGGCAACCGCCCTGACCCCGGGCCTGGAGTCACCCACTGTTTCGCCGCTGCGTGACTCGGACTGGGTTGCGGTGCGCTCCATGGTGCTGGCCAAGGACACCAACCGCATCATGGATGAACTTTACGATCTGGGCGCCCGCGCCATCCTGGTCAGCAACATCCACGCCTGCCGCATCTAGCTGCCGCACCCACCCACAAGGAGTACAGCTCATGAGTGTTGCCATCAGGGTCATACCCTGCCTGGATGTGGACGCCGGGCGCGTGGTCAAAGGCGTCAAGTTCCAAAACCTGCGTGACGCCGGCGACCCGGTGGAACTGGCCCGCCGCTACGACGCCGCCGGAGCCGATGAGTTGACGTTCCTGGATGTGACGGCTTCCTCAGGCAACCGCGAGACCACCTTTGACGTGGTGTCCCGTGCCGCCGAACAGGTCTTCATTCCACTCACCGTTGGTGGCGGAGTGCGTGAGGTTGCCGATGTGGACAGGCTGCTGCGCCATGGAGCCGACAAGGCCTCCATCAACACGGCGGCAATTGCCCGCCCGGGCGTCATTGATGACATCACGCGCCGCTTTGGTTCGCAGGTGCTGGTGTTGAGTGTGGATGCGCGCCGCACCAGGGGGGCCCTCACGCCCTCGGGTTTTGAAGTCACCACCCATGGCGGGCGCCAAGGCACCGGCCTCGATGCCATTGAGTGGGCACGGCAGGCGGCGGACCGCGGCGTGGGTGAAATCCTGCTGAACTCCATTGATGCCGACGGCACCAAGGAGGGCTTTGACCTGGAGCTCATCCGCCTGGTCCGCGCCGCAGTGAACATCCCCATCATCGCCTCCGGCGGAGCGGGCAAGGCCGAACACTTTCCGCCCGCCGTCGCCGCCGGCGCAAACGCCGTGCTGGCGGCGTCGGTGTTCCACTTTGGCCCCGACAGCGCCATTGCCGAGGTCAAGGCCGCCATCCGGGACGCCGGGTACCAGGTCCGCTAGGCGCCGGCCCCCACGGCAAAGCCGCCGCGCCGCCCGTTCAGCGCCGCCCGTTCAGGGCCGCCCGTTCAGGGGCGCCGGTTCAGGGGTGTGGCGGCTTGATGTTGACGCTACAGTCCGACGTCGGCCGTCTGCAGCAGGGCCACGGCGTCGGGCTGGCCCTCAAAGGACACCAGCGCCTGGCCGGTGCGGCCATTGGCATGCAGCAGCAGTTCCCCGGGATCGCCAATGATGGCCACGGAGACCGGCGCCCGCTTGGCCACGTGCCGCGGGCCCTGGGGGCTGACCAGCACAATGCCCAGATCCACGCCGCGGTAAAGGATCGCGGCGCGTTTGAGCAGTTCCGCCCAGAGGGCCAGGGAGTAGCCGTCATCAAGGGTCCGCGGCGCCCAACGGTCCGTGGCGCGGCGGATGTCTTCGGTATGCACGAAGAATTCCGTCAGGTTGGCATTCTTATCCACCGTCTTCAGCGCAAAGGGTGAGATTTTGGGGGGCCCGGCACGGAACTTTTCCACCAGGGCCGTGTAGGCGGCGGGGGTGCTTGACTCTTCCGCCAAGGCCGAGATGGCCTTGTCGCTCACCGACTTCAGTGGCCTAAAAACCATTCCCAGGCCCACGCGCGGGTTGTGTTCGCGCAGATAAAGGTGCGCAGCCAGCTCCTGGGTGCGCCAACCCTCGCACAAGGTGGCAGCTCCCGGCCCGGCAGCGAGCAGGGTTTCGGCGAGTACTTCACGGGAAGGGTCTACGTATTGCATCCCTTGAAAATTAGCATGTATTCCTCGGTGATGGGACCAGGAACCGCCGCAGGGCCCCGTGAAGTTCGGCAGGGGCCCCGCACCGCCCCCGGCCCATGCGCCCCCGGCCCATGCCGGCTCCGGGCTCCCGTGACGGCGGCGGCCCGGGCACGATGGGCGTTCTGCCAGCTGGTGGCGGTAGAATTGGGCGCGATGCAACAAAGTCCAGAATCCCAGTCCCAGCCCGCCCCCGCCCGTCCGGCGCATGCACTGCCGCCCGAGGTGGCCGCGAAGCTCAAACGTGACGGCGCCGGGCTCGTGGCCGCCGTCATCCAGCAGTTCGACAGCCGCGAGGTCCTCATGCTCGGGTGGATGGATGACGAGGCGCTGCGCCGCACCCTCAGCAGCGGCCGGGTGACCTTTTACTCCCGTTCCCGCCAGGAATATTGGCGCAAGGGCGACACCTCCGGCCACTTCCAGTATGTGAAGAGCGTTGCCCTGGACTGTGACGGCGACGCCCTGCTCATCACGGTGGACCAGGTGGGTGCTGCCTGCCATACGGGCAGCAGTTCCTGCTTCGACGGCCGTGGACTTGCCGCCGTCCAAGGCCACCGCCAGCCGTAGCCCGTCGCGGTCCCCGCCGTGGCCACTGCGCCGGCACGCCCACTTCGTCAACTTCAATCCGCGTCAAGAAAGCACAACAGCGATGCATGAGCTCATCAGCCCCTCCCTGACCGAATTCAGGGAGCTGGCCCGCACCCGCCGCGTCATTCCGGTGCACCTGAAGGTGTTGGCCGATGCCCAGACCCCCATCGGCCTGTACCGCTGCCTGGCCGCCGGCGCACCGGGCACCTTCCTGATGGAATCGGCTGCCGTGGGCGGCACCTGGTCACGGTATTCCTTCATTGGCGTGCGTTCCAGTGCAACACTGACCACCAACGACGGCGGGACGTTCTGGCAGGGGGAACCCCCCGTGGGTGTGCCGCTGACAGGAAACCCCGTGGCAGCCATGGAGGCGACCCTGAAGCTCCTGGCCACCGACCGCTTCGAGGGTCTTCCCCCCTTCACCTCCGGGCTGGTGGGTTTTGTGGGCTGGGAATCGGTGCGGCACTGGGAAAAACTGCCGGCACCGCCGCTAGATGATTTGGAGTTGCCCGAAGTTGCCCTGAACCTGGTGGCGGACATGGCTGTCCATGACAACCATGAAGGCTCGGTGATGCTCATTGCCAATGCCGTGAACGCCAATGGCACCGATGAAAACGTCGACGCCGCCTGGCATGACGCGGTGGCCCGGATCCACGCCATGCTGGCGCGGCTGCAGCACCCCGTCGCGCAGCCCATGTCGGTGCTGGACGGCGCCGGGGCAAGTTTTGCCAGCAGCGTCCAGGAACGGTGGGACCGCAGGGAATACCTGGCGGCCCTTGACCGCGGCAAGGAGGCCATTGTTGATGGTGAAGTGTTCCAGGTGGTGATTTCCCGCCGCTTTGAAATGGCGTGCGAAGCCTCCGCCCTGGATGTGTACCGCGTGCTGCGCAACACCAACCCGAGCCCCTACATGTACCTTTTCAGTTTTGAAGACGCAGCGCAGCGCCCGTACTCCATTGTGGGATCCTCACCCGAGGCCCTCGTGACGGTCCAGGGCAGCGAGGTGATCACCCACCCCATTGCCGGCTCGCGGCCGCGCGGCGCCACCACTGAGGAGGACAAGGGCCTGGCCAAGGATTTGCTGGCCGATGCCAAGGAACGTTCCGAGCACTTGATGCTGGTGGATTTGTCCCGCAACGACCTGTCCAAGGTCTGCCTGCCGGGCACGGTGGACGTCACCGAGTTTATGGAGGTGGAGCGGTTCAGCCACATCATGCACTTGGTCTCCACCGTGGTGGGCACCTTGAGCCCGGACAAGGGCGCCTACGACGTCCTGGCCGCCACGTTCCCCGCCGGAACCCTTTCCGGTGCTCCGAAGCCGCGGGCCCTGCGCCTGTTGGATGAGCTGGAACCGCACCGCCGCGGCATCTACGGCGGCGTGGTGGGGTACCTCGATTTTGCCGGCGACATGGACATGGCGATTGCCATCCGTTCGGCGTTGCTGCGTGGGGGCAGGGCCTATGTGCAGGCCGGCGGCGGCATTGTGGCGGACTCCGTCAATGAGACCGAAGCCCAGGAGACGGTGAACAAGGCCGCGGCGCCCCTGCGCGCCGTGCATGCAGCAGCCTCCCTGCGGGATTTGGCGACGATCACGGTTGACGCGCCGTGAGCGGCGAACACGCCGGCATGGACCTGCCGGCCCCCCACACCACGGCCGTGACGCTGCCGTTCTGGAAGCGCAAAGCCACGCTGGTGCTGTTGACGCTGCTGGCGGCCCTGGCAGTGTTCGGCACCACCACCCAGACCTGGATCCATGTGGACATTGGTGCCGGCGAAGTGGCGCAAAGCGATTTGGACATTGCCGGCAGCAAGGCGGCGGTGGTTGTCTCCGCCCTCGCGCTGGTGGCCGCCGCTGGTGCCCTGGCCACCACCATTGCCGGCAGATTTGCCCGGATCCTCACGTCCGTCATTGTCCTTGCCAGCGCCGCGGGCATCATGGCGGCCGTGGTGGGTGTCTTGGCGGACCCGGCAGCGGCGGCGGTGTCGCAGGTGGGTGCCGCCACCGGCATCGAGGGCAGGCCGGAAAATGTCACGACCACCATCTTCCCTGTGCTTGCCCTGGCGGCGGCAGCTCTGCTGGCCCTGGGCGCCCTGCTGCTGCTGTGGGCCGGCCGGGGATGGAGTGTGCGGTCGAAGTACGACTCCCCGCAAAAACCCGCGGCGGCGGCGCAGGACGCCCCCATGGATCAAATAGACAGCTGGGACAGCCTCAGCCGGGGGGAAGATCCCACCCGTTAGTTTCAGCGGCCCGCGGCGCAGGCTGTCGGTTGCTGCTTCCGTGCTGAAGTGATGGCAGAATGTAGTTCAAAGCATCCGAGTTGATATAGGGAGATTTATCATGAGCAACAAGCAGAGCGCCCAGCTGTCCCGGGACGAGCCGGTCGACCACGGTGTTGAACTGGGCCACGGCAACAGCCCCGCTGCGTGGACCTGCGTGGGTGTGATGCTGGTGGGTGTGCTGATTTCCTGCATCGCCTTTGTCATTGGTGCCAGCGCCACCGTGCTGTTCTGGATTGGTGTTGGCGTCATTGTTGTGGGCCTGATCCTGGGACCGGTGCTGCGCAAGGCAGGTTACGGTGTGGGCGGCAGCAAACTAAAGAGCAACGGCCACTAGCAGTGAGTGTTTTGCAGGACATAGTTGCCGGTGTCCGGGAAGACATGCAGGGCCGGCAGCGCAAGGTCACCCTGACGCAGCTGCAGGAACGCGTGCAGCAGCTGGACCCGGCACGCGACGCCTGGGCGGCGCTGGGCGGAAACTCCGTGGACCGCGCGCAGCTGCAGGTCATTGCCGAGGTAAAGCGCCGCAGCCCCTCCAAGGGCGAGCTGGCCGGGATTGCGGACCCTGCCGCACTGGCCGCACTTTACCGCGACGGCGGCGCCGCGGTGATCAGTGTCCTCACGGAGCAGCGGCGCTTTGGCGGTTCCCTGGCGGATTTGGATTCCGTGCGCGAAGCCGTGGACATCCCCGTGCTGCGCAAGGATTTCACCTGCGATGAGTACATGATTTGGGAGGCCCGCGCCCACGGCGCGGACGCGGTGCTGCTCATTGCCGCAGCGCTGAGCGACGTTCAGCTGCGCAGCTATTTGGACCTGACCCACCACTTGGGCATGAACGCCATTGTGGAGACCCACACGGGGGAGGAAATTGAACGCGCCACCGCTGTGGGCAGCAGGATCATCGGCATCAATGTCCGTAACTTAAAGACCCTCGAAGTGGACCGCGGCGTGTTCGCAGCCCTGGCGGGAAGCATTCCGGCAGGACCCATCGTGGTGGCCGAATCAGGCGTACGGGACGTATCCGACGTCGAGCATTACCGGGCCCACGGAGCCCACGCCATCTTAGTGGGCGAGGCATTGGTGAAGGACGCGACGCCCCGGGAACGGATTGCGCAGTTCAAGGCCGCCGGAACACCGGCGGGCCACGCTTCATAGCCGGAGCCTGGCGCATACGGGCCTGGACCCCGCCGGCGCCAGGACACGGCACTGCCCCACCCGGGCAGGCTGGACGCAGGCGGCCATGCGGCCCCTGCCATCAAAGCATTTTGTGCATACTCTATTCAGGAACAGGACGGTGAACTTGATGGCAAGCACGCCAGCAGCTTCGTCTCATGACCCCGCCGAGATGGTGGATCCGGCAACAGCGTTCTTACAAGGCGGCGTCCCCGTTGACACGGATCCAGCGCCGTCCCTGCGGCACGCGCCCGGGCCCTACTTTGGAAACTTTGGCGGCCGCTGGATGCCGGAGTCGCTCATTGCCGCCCTGGACGAGGTGGAGGACACCTTTGAAAAGGCCAAAACCGATCCGGAATTCCTGCAGCAGCTTGCCGAACTGAACAAAAACTACACCGGGCGTCCGTCCCTGCTGACTGAAGCCAAGCGCTTCAGCGCCCATGCCGGCGGGGCCCGCGTGTTCCTCAAGCGCGAGGACCTCAACCACACGGGTTCGCACAAGATCAACAATGTGCTGGGCCAGGCGCTGCTGGCCAAACGGATGGGCAAGACCCGCATCATTGCCGAGACCGGTGCAGGCCAGCACGGCGTGGCCAGCGCCACCGCCGCTGCGTTGTTGGATCTGGAATGCGTGGTGTACATGGGCGCGGAGGATTGCCGCCGCCAGGCCTTGAACGTGGCGCGCATGCAGCTTTTAGGTGCCACGGTCGTGCCGGTCACCAACGGCTCACAAACCCTCAAGGACGCGATCAATGACGCCCTGCGGGACTGGGTGGCCAATGTGGAAAGCACCCATTACGTGCTGGGCACCGTCTCCGGGGCCCACCCCTTCCCAGCCATGGTGCGGTTCTTCCACGAAGTCATTGGGGAGGAGGCCCGCAGCCAGATCCTGGAGCAGATTGGCCGTCTGCCGGATGCCTTGTGCGCCTGTATTGGCGGCGGATCCAACGCCATTGGCTTGTTCCACAGTTTCCTCGATGACCCCAGCGTAAAGATCTACGGTTTCGAGGCAGGCGGTGACGGCGTCGAAACCGGCCGCCACGCAGCAACCATCACCCTGGGCAAGCCGGGGGTCCTCCACGGCGCCCGCTCCTTCCTCATGCAGGACGAGGACGGCCAGACCATTGAGTCGCATTCAATTTCCGCCGGTCTGGACTACCCCGGTGTGGGGCCCGAGCACGCGTATCTGGCCGACATTGGCCGGGTCTCCTACGAGCCCATCACCGACGCCGAAGCGATGGAAGCCTTCAAGCTCCTGTGCCGCAGCGAAGGGATCATTCCCGCCATTGAAACCGCCCACGCCCTGGCCGGGGCACTCAAGGTGGGCCAGCGCCTCACTGCCGACGCCGACAAGCCCGAGGACGTGGTCATCATTGTGAACCTCTCCGGACGGGGGGACAAGGATGTGCAGACCGCCGCTGAATGGTTTGGCATCCTGGACGAGGACGGCCACGTCAAGGGCACCCGGCTGTCCACCCGCACGGCCAAGGGCGCAGCCTACGGTGGCGGCGCAGCCACCATGGACAACAACGCAGAGGATGCCAGCAATGAGTGATTCCGCCGCGGCCGCTGTGCCCGCCGCCATACCGAGCAAGTCCGCAGCAGCCATTGAGAAGGCGAAGGCGGAGGGCCGCAAAGCCTTGATCGCCTATTTGCCTGCCGGCTATCCGGACAAGCAAAGCTCCATTGACGCCGCCATCGCCGTGGCTCGCAATGGTGCCGACATCATTGAAATTGGCATCCCGTATTCCGATCCCGTGATGGATGGGGAGGTCATTCAAGCCGCGACCACGCAGGCGCTGGCCAACGGCTTCCAGGTCAATGACGTCTTTGACGTTGTCAAAGCCATCACCGAACACAGTGACGCCGCGGTCATGGTCATGACCTACTGGAATCCCGTCATGCAGCTGGGCGTGGACGAATTTTCCCGCCGCCTCGCCGAAGCAGGCGGGGCCGGGCTCATCACTCCGGACCTGATTCCCGATGAGGCGGCCGAATGGCTGGCTGCCTCCGACAAATACGGCCTGGACCGGGTGTTCCTGGTGGCACCGTCTTCGACGCCCGAGCGTGTGGCCATGACCGTCCAGGCCACCCGCGGATTCACCTACGCGGTCTCCATCATGGGTGTCACCGGCGCCCGCAGCTCCGTGTCCAGCGCCGCAGAGGCGGTGGTGGCAGCTGCCCACCGTGCCGGGGCCGAACGTGCCTGCGTGGGCCTGGGGGTGTCCCGGCCGGAGCATGTGCGTGAAATTGCCGCCTATGCCGACGGTGTCATTGTGGGCACCGCCCTGGTCGTCGCCCTCCGGGATGGGGGAGTGGACGCCGTGGGAGCCCTGGCCAAGGAGCTCAGCTCGGGATTTGACGCCCCGCTGGCTGCCGCCGCGGCCACCGGGAACGAGTCCGCGCAGTGATCTCCGCACTGGCGCCCCAGGCCCTGGCCGGGACCCTGCCAACAGCCATTCCCGCACCCGTCTGGTCGGGATTCGATTTGGGCCCGCTGCGCCTGCACGCCTACGCCCTGTGCATTTTGGTGGGCATCGTGGCAGCCATCTGGCTGACCGGCCGCCGCTGGACACGCCGAGGCGGTCCCGAAGGTTCCATTTGGGACATTGCCATTTGGGCCATCCCCTTTGGCATCATTGGCGGCCGTCTGTACCACGTGTTTTCCTCCCCGGACGCCTACTTTGGCCCCGGTTTTGATGGCACGGGCGATCTGGCGCTCATCCCGCAGATATGGTTGGGCGGACTGGGCATCTGGGGCGCAGTGGTCCTGGGAGTGGTGGGCGCGTGGATTGGCTGCCGCCGCGCGAATGTTAAGATTTCCGCCTTTGTTGACGCCGCAGCGCCAGGGGTGCTCCTGGCCCAGGCTTTGGGCCGCTGGGGCAACTACTTCAACCAGGAGCTCTTTGGCGGGCCCACCACCCTTCCCTGGGGGCTGGCTGTGGCTCCCGAGTACGTGCCGGCCGGGTCCAGCCCCGACACGCTCTTTCACCCCACCTTCCTTTACGAGTGCCTCTGGAACCTGTTGGGTGTGGTGGTGCTGCTGTTGGTGGACCGCAGATTCGCGCTGCGCCGCGGCAGGTTGTTTCTGCTCTACGCCATGATCTACACGGCGGGCCGGGTATGGATTGAAATGCTGCGCATTGACGACGCTGAGATGCTCAGCTTCTTTGGCGTCACTGCACGCCTGAACGTGTGGACCAGCATCTTGGTCTTCTTGGCTGCCCTGGTGGCATTTTTGGTCCTGACCTTCTCCCGGCCCCGTGGGGACAGCAATTCGGTATACCTGCCGGGCCGCGGCCCCGTGGCTGCCCAGGGCGCCGCTGGTCCAGGTGCCGGCGCCGGGGCACCGGGCAACGGCGCCGCAACGTCGGTCGATGCCGCAGGCTCCAAGGGGGCGCCAATGGCTTCCGGCGGCGCAGACGCCGCCCCGAAGTCCGCCGGCAAGGACACTTGAGGTCCTGACCTCTTCCAGCATTGCCACGCAGCAACGTCAAGGCGGCCCTCAAGGGGCCGCCTTTGCCGTTGCCTCGACAATCCGTTGGGGCCGCGAAGCTGAGCCCGACCTGCTGCGGTTCCACGGGGGATGGCTTGTGCTTGCTGCCTCGCGTGCCGGTGGTCGGCTTTCCATGCTGCTGGGGAAATGCCTGGACAGCCACGGGATATGTTGATCTTCCACGTGCTGTAAGCCAGCCCGAAGATGCTGGGAAAGATGAAAACCAATGCCTGAGACGGATTCGGCGTTGACCCTCGAGCAGGAGGACGGATACCGGACCACGGCCGAGGCGGCCGGACTGGAGCAGGCAGAGCTGAACCGCATGATCGGGACGACCCAAGCTTGACCCGGCCGCGGAAGCAGAAAAGCACACACCCCGCCAGAATTAGCGGGGCAGTGCGGGCTTGAAAAAGGCACTGGCGGACCTCGCCGCGGTCCGTAATGTCAAGCCCAGCGAACTGGCCCCGGAACCCTTGAGCGCTGCTGTGCATGAACTGCGCAGAACCAGCCAAAAAGGCCAGCGCCGAGAAAGCGCCGGGCATAATTTTCAGGCCGGGCAAGGATGGCGTTGATCCTCAAGGGCTTAGACTGTTCTACATAGATTTCCTGTGCAAGGGAAAAATAGGAGAGGGGCCGGCATTAGCCGGCCCCTCTTTTAATGCCCTGGCAGAAGCGGCCCGGGCATCATGCGCCGCTGTCCTGGTGGTGAAGATCCGCGGACTGGTGGCGGTTGAAAGCGGCGTGGCCCCCGCAGGGGCTCTGGCCGCGCTGTTGGTGGGGCCTGCGCCACGCAAGCTCCGCCGCACCCAAAAACCACGGGGAAAGGCGAAGCAGCTGGCACAGCCACACCGCGCACCCACCCCGGATTGCGTATCGCCCCGATGGCCAAGCCCTTCACAATGGTTTCCTTGGCCCGTTCACGCGCGGCGGCCGCTATGCCTTTGGCATCCCGCTCGAGTGCCGCAGCGGCAGGTTCCGCGCGGGCAACCATTTGATCCGCTGTCATCGTTTTCACCAGGTACTCAGTGGCCAATCCCGTAGGCGTGTATCACGTTCGCGCCGCCTGGCGGCCAATCCATCCCTCCGCTTGCGCCCCTGCCCCCTACCGTGTTGCGTGCCCTGCCCGCCATGCGGGCTCCCAGCTGTCGATCGACCCACGCACGAAACAAAACTGACCCTGAAAGCAAAGAAAGCGCTCGTATTTGCTGCATACTATTACTGATCATGCATATTATATCGAACTGCAAGATTGCCCATTGAGCCCTGTGAGGGCGGCTATATAGTAAAACTCGGCACCAAGACGGCCATGGTTCATAAGACCGTGGACCTTTGTGCAGATGCATGACAAATCACGACTATGTGATGCAAGTGCAGACTAATGGTGCCCACACCACGGCAATCGCCTGCCACCATCTGGCCGGCACGGGATCCGTCAGAAAAGCACACCGCGGGAAGAGATCCGCTCTTGCCGCGCTCCGGGCCAACGTTGTCCCCAATTCACCGCACAACAGGGGAAGGATGTACACCTCGTGGCATCATCATCTTCCCGTGGGTCCCAGCAGCCCACGGCCATCTCACCTTTCAAACGCTTCGCAGCCATGCCCGGGCAACGGGGGCTGTACCGTCCTGAAAGTGAAAAGGATGCCTGCGGCCTGGCGGTGGTGGCCACGCTCCGGGGCACACCCGGGCACCACATTATTGAAAAAGCCCTGGTGGCGCTCCGGAACCTGGAGCACCGCGGGGCCGTCGGTGCCGATGAGGGAACCGGCGATGGCGCAGGCATCCTGACCCAGGTGCCCGACCAGCTTTTCCGTGCAGTGGCGGGCTTCGAACTTCCCGCTCCGGGACACTACGCCGTGGGTACTGCCTTCCTGCCCACCGGTGCCGGGGAGCAACAGGACGCCAGGGCCGGCATCGAGGCTGTTGCCGCCAGTGAAGGACTGCGTGTCCTGGGCTGGCGCGAGGTGCCGGTGGTCGCCGAGTTGGTGGGCGCCAGCGCCCGGGCGTGCATGCCGCATTTCAGCCAGCTTTTCCTGGCTCTGGCCACGGAGCCCGCCGAACCGCTGGACATCCGTGCGGCCAACGCCCTCGATGGCAAGGCCTTCCGCGTGCGCAAGCGGGCCCAGCAAAAGTTTGGCGTCTATTTCCCGTCGTTGTCCTCCAAGACCATTGTCTACAAGGGCATGGTGACCACGGCACAGTTGGAACCGTTCTACCCGGACCTCTCCGACGGGCGCTTCACGTCCAAACTGGCAGTGGTGCACTCCCGCTTTTCCACCAACACCTTCCCCTCCTGGCCGCTGGCGCAGCCCTTCCGCACCATTGCCCACAACGGGGAAATCAACACCGTCAAGGGCAACCGCAACTGGATGCGTGCCCGCCAGTCCACCATGGCCCATGAACTGCTGGGCGACACGCCCGAGGAATTGTTTCCCATCTGCACCCCCGGCGCCTCGGATTCGGCCTCCTTTGATGAGGTCGCGGAGCTCTTATGGCTTTCCGGCCGTCCGCTGACCGAGGCGGTCATGATGATGATTCCGGAGGCTTGGGAAAACCACGCCACCATGGATCCGGACCGCAAGGCCTTTTACGAATACCACTCGCTGCTGATGGAGCCCTGGGACGGACCGGCGGCCGTGTCCTTCACGGACGGCACCGTGGTGGGCGCCACCCTGGACCGCAACGGCCTGCGCCCGGCGCGGTACTGGACCACCACCGACGGCCTGGTGGTGTTGGCCTCAGAGGTCGGCGTTTTGGACCTGGCTCCGGAAACCATTGCCAGCAAGGGCCGGGTGGCGCCGGGAACCATGTTCCTCGTGGACACCGACGCCGGCCGGATCATTTCCGACGCCGAGATCAAGGCGCAGGCAGCGGCGGCCAAGCCGTATGCCGCATGGGCGCGGGAGAACACCATCACCTTGGCCGAGCTGCCCGAACGCGAGCATGTAATCCACACCAGCGCTTCCGTGATGCACCGCCAGCGCACCTTTGGGTACACCACCGAGGAGCTGAAGATCCTGCTGGGCCCCATGGCCAAGGCCGGGGCCGAACCGCTGGGAGCGATGGGCACCGACACCCCCGTGGCGGTGCTGTCCAAGCGTCCGCGCCTGCTCTTTGACTACTTTGTGCAGCAATTTGCCCAAGTGACCAACCCGCCGCTGGACGCCATCCGGGAGGAACTTGTCACTTCCCTCAACACGGCCATTGGACCGCAGGGCAATTTGCTCTCCCGCAGCAACGTCAAGGCAGCGCAGCTCGCCCTTTCCTTCCCCGTCATCAACAATGACGAACTCGCCAAGATTGCCAATATGGAAAGCCCCGCCGCGGCCGACGGCTCCGGCGGCGCACGCATCGCCATGAAAGTCCGCGGCCTGTACCGGGTCGACGGCGGCGAGCCCGCCCTGCGCGCCCGGCTGGCGGAAATCAACGAACAAATTTCCGGCGCCATCAACCGCGGCGTGCAGTACATTGTGCTCTCCGACAGGGACTCCTCCGCAGCGTGGGCCCCCATTCCTTCCCTGCTGCTGCTCAGCGCCGTGCACCACCACCTGCTGCGCAGCGCCAACCGCACCAAGGTCTCCCTGGTGGTGGAGGGCGGTGACGTCCGCGAAGTGCACCATGTGGCAGTGCTGGTGGGCTACGGCGCGGCGGCGGTGAACCCGTACCTGGCCATGGAATCGGTGGAGGAGCTGGTCCGCACCGGCGACGTCACTGGCGTCACGGCCCAGGAAGCTGTGTACAACCTGATCAAGGCGCTGGGCAAGGGGGTTTTGAAGATCATGTCCAAAATGGGCATCTCCACCGTCTCCTCCTACTGCGGGGCGCAGACCTTTGAAGCCCTGGGCCTGTCCCAGGAACTCATCAACGCCTATTTCACCGGCACCGTCACCCAGCTCGGCGGCGTGGGCCTGGACGTCATTGCCGCCGAAGTGCATGCCCGCCACCTCAATGCCTACCCGGTGGACGGCGTCGACGTTCCGCACCGCCCGCTGGAAGGCGGCGGCGAGTACCAGTGGCGCCGCGACGGGGAGCCGCACCTGTTCAACCCGGACACCGTCTTCCGGCTCCAGCACGCCACCCGGGAACGCCGCTATGACATTTTCAAGCAATACACCCAGGGCGTTGATGACCAAGCCAACAAGCTCATGACCTTCCGCGGCCTGCTGAACTTCAAGGAGGGTCTGCGCACCCCCGTTCCACTGGAGGAAGTGGAGTCCGTGGGCAGCATCGTCAAGCGCTTCTCCACCGGCGCCATGAGCTATGGTTCCATTTCGCAGGAAGCCCACCAGACGCTGGCCATTGCCATGAACCGGCTGGGCGCCAAGTCCAACACCGGCGAAGGCGGCGAAGACGTGGAACGGCTGCTGGACCCGGAGCGCCGCAGCGCCATCAAGCAGGTCGCTTCCGGCCGTTTCGGCGTGACCAGCCTGTACCTCACCCATGCCCAGGACATTCAAATTAAAATGGCTCAGGGCGCCAAGCCCGGCGAGGGCGGCCAGCTCATGGCCAAGAAGGTGTACCCGTGGATTGCCGAGACCCGGCACTCCACCCCCGGGGTGGGGCTCATTTCCCCGCCGCCGCACCATGACATCTACTCCATTGAGGACCTGGCCCAGCTCATTTATGACTGCAAACGCGCCAACCCCGAAGCCCGCGTCCACGTGAAGCTTGTCTCCGAAATGGGCATTGGCACGGTGGCGGCGGGTGTGACCAAGGCCAAGGCCGACGTCGTCCTGGTTTCCGGGCACGACGGCGGCACCGGCGCCAGTCCGCTGAACTCGCTCAAGCATGCAGGCATGCCGTGGGAGCTGGGCCTGGCGGAGACGCAGCAGACCCTGCGCCTGAACGGCCTGCGGGAACGGGTGGTGGTGCAGGTGGACGGCCAGTTGAAGACGGGCCGTGACGTGGTGGTTGCTGCCCTGCTGGGGGCGGAGGAGTACGGTTTCGCCACCGCCCCGCTGGTGGTTTCCGGTTGTGTCATGATGCGCGTCTGCCATTTGGACACCTGCCCGGTGGGGGTGGCAACGCAGAACCCCGAGCTGCGCAGCCGCTTTACCGGCAAGCCGGAGTTCGTGGTGAACTTCTTTGAATTCCTCGCCGAGGAGGTGCGCGAAATCCTTGCCGGCCTCGGGTTCCGCAGCCTGGAGGAGGCCATTGGCCAGTCCGCGGCGCTGAACCTTGACCCGGCGCTGCATCACTGGAAAACCGCCGGACTGGATTTGAGCCCGATCTTCTCCGACGCCGGTGTGCCCGCCGACGCGCCCATGCGCCGGTTGACCACGCAAAACCACGAACTGGACAAGCACTTTGACCAGCAACTGGTCACCATGGCCAGCGGGGCGCTGAGCAACCGCGAACCCGTCAAGATCAGCGTTCCGGTGGTCAACACCGACAGGTCCGTGGGCACCATGCTGGGCTGGCACGTCACACGCACCTTCGGCACCCAGGTCCTGGGCACCGACACCATTGATGTGACGCTCACCGGACAGGCAGGCCAGTCCCTGGGCGCGTTCCTGCCGGCCGGAATCACCCTGCGCCTGCTGGGGGACGCCAACGACTATGTGGGCAAGGGCCTCTCCGGTGGCCGCATCACGGTCCGCCCGGAGCGTTCCAGCAGCTTCAACGCCGCCCACAACGTCATTGCCGGCAATGTGATTGGCTACGGTGCCACGAGTGGGGAAATGTTCCTGCGCGGCTTGGTGGGGGAGCGGTTTTTGGTGCGCAACTCCGGAGCCACGGCCGTGGTGGAAGGCATTGGCGACCACGGCTGTGAATACATGACCGGCGGCACGGCACTGATCCTTGGACCCACGGGCCGCAACTTTGGCGCGGGCATGTCAGGCGGCACGGCGTATGTGCTGGATTTGAACCCGGCGCTGGTGAACAAGGCCGCCCTGGATGCGGGGGAGCTGATGCTGCTGGTGCCCGACGCCGCCGACGCCGACATCATCGGCTCGCTTTTGCGCCGGCACGCCGAGGAGACCGGCTCCGAGACGGCCGACGTGCTGCTGGCCGACTTCCCCCGCGCGGCGGCCCGCTTCACCAAGGTTCTGCCCCGCGACTACGCAGCAGTATTGGAAACCCAGTTGGCAGCAGCCGAACTGGGCCAGGACCCGGACGGCCCAGCCGTTTGGCAGAAAATTTTGGAGGTCACCGGTGGCTGATCCGCACGGTTTCTTGAAAAATCGCGAACGCATCACCCAACCCCGCCGCCCTGTCGCCGTGCGCATCATGGACTGGAAGGAAGTGTATGAGGCGCAGGAAAAGGGTGTGCTGAAGTCGCAGGCCGGTCGCTGCATGGACTGCGGCGTGCCGTTCTGCCACCAGGGGTGCCCGCTGGGCAACTTGATTCCGGAATGGAATGACCTCAGTTGGCGGGGCCGGGGCCAGGAGGCCATTGAACGGCTGCATGCCACCAACAACTTCCCGGAGTGGACCGGGCGGCTGTGCCCGGCGCCGTGCGAGAGCGCCTGCGTGCTGGGCATCAACCAGCCGGCGGTGACCATTAAGCAGGTGGAGGTTTCCATCATCGATGAAGCCTTCAACCAGGACTGGGTGCACCCGCTGCCGCCGGCCCGGCTCACCGGCAAGACTGTCGCCGTCGTTGGTTCCGGTCCGGCCGGACTGGCAGCTGCCCAGCAGCTCACACGCACCGGCCACACGGTTGCCGTGTACGAAAGGGATGACCGCATTGGCGGGCTGCTGCGCTACGGCATTCCGGACTTCAAACTGGAGAAGGAAAGCGTGGACCGCAGGATTGCGCAGATGAAGGCCGAGGGAACCCGCTTCCGCACCGGTGTGGAGGTGGGCAAGGACCTCGGCTGGGAGGAACTGCGCCGGCGCTACGACGCCGTGGTGGTGTGCACGGGTGCCACGGTGCCGCGGGATCTGCCCATTCCCGGACGCGCGCTGAAGGGTGTGCACTTTGCCATGGAATACCTGGTGCAGGGCAACAGGGCAGTGGCCGGCGACGCCGTGCCGGGGCACATTGATGCCCGCGGCAAGCACGTGGTCATACTGGGCGGCGGCGACACGGGAGCCGATTGCCTGGGCACCGCGCACCGCCAGCAGGCCGCGTCGGTGACCACCTTGGCCATTGGCCAGCAGCCGCCCATGGAGCGTGCCGCCTCCCATCCCTGGCCCATGTTCCCCAACCTCTTTGACGTGGCCAGTGCCCATGAAGAGGGTGGTGAGCGCAGCTACCTGGCCTCCACGGTGGAGTTTCTGGGCGAAAACGGGCAGCTGACGGGGCTCAAGATTGCCCAGACCGAATACCTGCACGGGCGGCGGGTGCCCAAGGAAGGCACCGAGCGGGTCATTGCCGCGGATCTGGTGTTCCTGGCCTTGGGCTTCACTGGACCGGAATCCGCCCCCTTGCTGCACCAGCTGCCCGTCTCCTTGGACCCGCGCGGCAATATTAACCGCGACGGCTACTACATGACGGACCGGGAGGGGGTTTTTGCAGCCGGTGATTCCGGGCGTGGCCAGTCGTTGATTGTGTGGGCCATCGCTGAAGGGCGTGCGTGCGCAGCAGCCGTTGACCGGCACTTGATGGGGCAGACATCCCTGCCGGCACCCGTCTCACCCAGTGACTCGGCTATCAGGGTGTAGTGGCAAAAGCGATAGGCTATGCGTGAGGACCAAAGTTTTTTTGCTGACAACACACATTAGGTAGGTACATTGAGACGCGCAAAAATTGTTGCGACTTTCGGGCCGGCAATCGCCAGCTATGAAAACACACTTGCGGTACTGGCGGCGGGCGTCAACGTAGCCCGCATGAACATGAGCCACGGCGACTACACAGTCCACCAAAACACGTATACCAACGTGCGCAAGGCCGCTGCCGCCCTGGGCAAGCCGGTGGCCATCATGGCTGACCTGCAGGGACCCAAGATCCGCCTGGGCCGCTTTGAAAACGGCACGGGCCACGACCTGGCCGTGGGCGACGTCTTCACCATCACCACCCAGGACGTCCCGGGCACCAAGGACATCTGCTCCACCACCTTGAAGTCCTTGACCGAGGACGTCAAAGTGGGTGACATCATGCTGATCGACGACGGCAAGGTTTCCGTCCGTGCCACGGCTGTTGATGATGTGAAGGTTGTCACCGAAGTCACGGTGCCGGGCAAGGTCTCCAACAACAAGGGCATCAACCTGCCCGGCGTTGCCGTGAACGTCCCGGCCCTGAGCGAGAAGGATGAGGACGACCTGCGCTGGTCACTTGAGTGCGGCGTCGACCTGGTGGCACTGTCGTTCGTCCGTGACGCAGCCGACATCCAGCGCGTGCACGAGATCATGGATGAGGAAGGCCGCCGCGTGCCGGTCATCGCCAAGATCGAGAAGCCGCAGGCCGTGGCCAACCTGGAAGCGATCGTTGACGCCTTTGACGCCATCATGGTGGCCCGCGGCGACTTGGGCGTAGAGCTGCCGCTGGAAGACGTGCCGCTGGTGCAGAAGCAGTGTGTGGAGATGGCACGCCGTTGGGCCAAGCCCGTGATTGTGGCCACCCAGGTGCTTGAGTCCATGATCGACAACCCGCGCCCCACCCGCGCGGAGGCCTCGGACTGTGCCAATGCCGTGCTCGACGGCGCCGATGCAGTCATGCTCTCCGGTGAGACCAGTGTGGGCAAGTTCCCCATTGAAACCGTCAAGACCATGGCACGCATCATTGAGGCCACGGAGAAGGACGGCCTCAAGCGCATTCCCACCCTGGGCACCAACCCCCGCACCCCCGGCGGCGTGATTACGGCAGCAGCCGTGCAGATCGCCGACCAGCTTGATGCCAAGTACATTGCCACCTTCACGCAGTCCGGCGACTCGGCCCACCGCCTCTCGCGCCTGCGCCCGGCCAAGCAGGTCTTCGCCTTCACCCCGGATGAGCACGTGCGCAACCAGCTGGCCCTGGCTTGGGGCATTGAGCCCGTGCTGGTTCCCATGGTGGCGCACACGGACGCCATGACGGAGCAGGTGGACGCCACCTTGCTGGAAAAGAGCCTCGTGGCCGAAGGGGAACTGGTGGTCATTGCCGCCGGTTCGCCTCCCGGACAGGCAGGTTCCACCAACCTGGTCAAGGCCCACAAGGTGGGGGACCTGGCCGATTCAGGCAAGTCCGTCAACGGTGTGTGGCCCAATAAGGAAAAGATTGGCCCCTGGCCTACGGAGTAGCCATGTAGCTGCTGCACAGCAAAAAAGCCGCCGTCCCCTTTCGGGGAGGGCGGCTTTTTTGTCTGGCGGAACCGGTCTAGTTCACCTGGTTGATGATGGTCTCGGCCACCTCACGCATGCTCAGGCGGCGGTCCATGGAGGTCTTTTGGATCCAGCGGAAGGCTTCCGGCTCCGTGAGCCCCATTTTGGTGGTGAGCAGGCTCTTGGCACGCTCCACAAGTTTGCGGGTGGCGAACTGTTCCTGCAGGTCGGAGACCTCATCCTCCAGGGCCTTGATCTCCTCGTGGCGGGAAAGCGCAATTTCCAGGGCGGGGATGAGGTCCGCAGGAGTAAAGGGCTTGACCACATAGGCCATGGCGCCGGCGTCGCGGGCGCGCTCAACCAGTTCCTTCTGGCTGAAGGCCGTCAGCAGCACCACCGGAGCAATGCGTGCCTTCACAATGTGCTCGGCGGCGGTGATGCCATCCATGACAGGCATTTTGACGTCCATCAAAACCAGATCCGGCCGGAGTTCCTTGGCCAGTTCCACGGCCTTCTCGCCGTTGTCGGCCTCACCCACCACGTCATAGCCTTCTCCGCGCAGGATCTCCATGATGTCCAAGCGGATCAAGGTTTCATCTTCAGCGACAAGCACGCGGCGTGCGGGGGTCGTGGGGGATGTTTCCGTTTGTTCGGACACGGGGGGCTCCTTTAAAGAGATGAATTGCCACACCTGTGGCAATTTTTTAGGCCATTGCGGCCTCAGTTCTACAAAACAGCCTATATGCATGTAGAGTAGTTGCGCGCACTCGTTCGGAAGCGATTCACAAACGGGTGCGTGATCTTGGTAACGGTGGTTATTTCAACACTTTTGCAAAGGCCCAAGTGGCGGAACGGCAGACGCGCTGCACTCAAAATGCAGTATCGAAAGGTGTGTGGGTTCGAATCCCACCTTGGGCACATATGTTCGAAGATTGGCCTCCTGGAAACAGGGGGTCATTCTTTTTGTCCGGCCTTGCCGGTGGAGCTTGGTGCAATCCTGGTATTGGGCTGATGGCTCCTGCTCCGCACCGTCTGGATTAGTTGACTTTGCTTTTGCTATTCGATCCTCGCGGCTTCCTGCTGAGTGATTCGGGGTTAGTTTTTCCTTACACACTGTTCATGGCTGGAGGAGGGCAAATCCCCATGACCTGCGGTCTGCCTTTCGCCAGAAATCACCATGTGTTGACACCGCACGTAGAAGAGTAATTTCAGGTTGACGTCCTAGACCGAAGGAGTCGCCCCCTGGCGTAGGGTCCCGTTCGCCTGCTCCAACATGCGGTTGGGTTTTTCATTTTCCCCATGGCCGTTGATGCTGCCGCTAACTGGCCGGCACCGGTCTCCTTGGGGTTCCATGGCGATCCAGCGCGTCGAGGTGGTAACCGAAAAGCAGAAGTCCCTCGCGATCCGCGCCTTACCCTTACGAAACACATCGGTGACTCCCTGGCGGAACTCCGCCCCATAGGCAGTAGGCATGTTTGACATCCTTCCACGAGCACCAGCTCGCTAGGTCAAGGAGTCAACAAAACCTGGGGACGACCCGTGTCGACAAAAAGATCGGGGTAGACCCAATGCAAAATTTAGGTAAAAAAGCGTTTGTCTTTTGTGGGCATTTTGAAGGAAAAATTAGTCCCTATGGATAGCTCGAAACCGTAAAATGCTGTCCGGTTGGACATTTATCAAAGTCTTAGTTGCTCCATGCGAGCATCAAATGAGCTCAATTCTTTACCTATTTGCAGCCCAGACTGCGTACTCTCATCCGAGAAGTATGACGATGTATACGCGCTGAAATTCAAAGAGCATGTTGGTGGCTTCTAACGCAAAGACTGACAACTTCAACCGTGAGTGGCGCCGTTATAGCCATTAGCCACAGTCCTCCTGCTTTTATGGACAGGCAGGTATCCTTTGAGTTTTAGTCAACTTACTAGTGATACCGTGGTCACTTCCTTAGGGAATCTTGAAACCTCCTCGGTTTGAGGGGGATGGAGCAATCTGAAATCAAGGTGGATTAAGTGAAAACAACAAAATTTAGGACTCTGCGAATTCTTACGGTACTTGGAGCTTCAATCGCTCTGGTGGCGACATCTGCAAGTGTGTCATCGGCGGCTCCGGATTCAGATGAGCAAGTTCAGAGCCTCATCCAGAGAGTTGCGCCGAATCAAGGCACTGTTTCGCAGGGAATGTCCCTCGGTGGCAAAACACGTTTTAGTTCCACAAATGTGGAAGTCGAAATTCCGGATGCGGCCTCTGTGCCCGTCTCCATCGAAGCAGAAAAGAAGGCGACGCTGCATGTGTCCCTACCAAAAGACCTAAAGTTGAATAACGGAAAGTCCAGTTCCGACGGAACCGTCGTTTATCAATCACAAGACAACAGTGTTGATGCCGCTGTGCAGTCCATGACGAACGGCTCAGTTCGCATTCAAACGATCATTCGTTCCGCTTCTTCCCCCCCCCACGAGTTCAGTTATGGAATCGGTAATGGATTTCAGCCCGTCGAAGCTCCTGATGGATCCATTTATGTCATCGGGTTCGATGCGGACGGCAAGTACACAGCATTCGGGGTCAAGCCAGCATGGGCGCGCGACGCATCAGGGAAATCTGTGCCCACGAACTACGAGATCCGAGGAGGTGACTTGATCCAGGTCGTGACGCCGTCGTCCCAAACTGAGTATCCTGTTGTAGCTGATCCCACTTGGGAGTGGTACCAAGCCGCCTACGGGGCAGGACTCAATAAAAGTGAAACTAAAGCTCTCGCGGATCAGGGAAGCCTCGGGTTCTTCTGCGGCGCACTGGCGCTCGTAGGAGTGGGAATTGGTGCCGCATGGTGTGGGATCTTCGGTGGTGCAATATTCCACAATACTAAGCGGGCTGCGAGTGAAAACGGATGCATTTTCATCGCTGCCGTACCAGTCCCAGTTGCTGTAGGGTACAACAGCCAAAATTGCTATTAGCACAGCTTCTCGCACTGACCACCAGACCGGCAAAATGATGAGAGGATTCATTCCATGCTGTACCTCATAACAGGACTTAGCCTCGGCGTCATAGCTGCGTCATCACGGGTGCCCAAATTCAGGTGGGCACCAGTGGCCGGTTCAATCCTTCTACTAGCCACTGTGTTTTTCAATGTTCCAGACCTCGTTCTGCCTACGCTCTCCGAAGCGATGGCTTTGGTCCTAAGTTCAGTACTCGCCAACGCTTTGTATGCAGGTCACTTGTGGTCGCGTGAGAATATTGAGCCTGGAGTTAGCTATTGGGGTTGGGTACGGCGTGACATAACCCATCCTAGGTATTTGCTGGCTCTATACAGGGAACTAAATAGCTCGAAGACACCTGGTGTTCCCAATGATCGGGAACACATTCAGTCGTAAAAAGTTCTTTAGGGTGTAGAGCTGGGCAGGAATACGGCTAATAAGTCTTAAGCGTTTAGGAAGGGCCGACTGCCAGTCGGCCCTTCCACCTTAATCATTCCTGCCATGCATGTTCTGAAAACTGTTTGGGGGGGACATGGTGTCGTGAGTATTTGTCGAAGATCCTCAAATGAAGACGTGTTGTTCAGTGGTCCACGATTTGCGAATACCCTCAGCTTATGAGCTTGGACGGGCTGTTGATGGTGTCTGCCGTCTGCGCAATCGAGCAGCCCTTCTGGATTCGCTGCTCAACAGCAACATTGCTGCGCAGCTTGCCAATATGAGGACAGTCATCGGCGCCATCAACCATTACATGCTCTCGTGGTTCGCATCCGTGGAAAAGGTTGGTGCGGTGCTGAATAAGCGTCCCAGTTATGAGGAGATCGTCAATCGATTGGGTTCGGCCAATCGAGAAGGAATTAGTGGGAATTTCTTCTTTGGACCGTATTTAGGGCTGTTGACAGTGTCAACACTTTTTTTGTCGGATTGGTCCGGATTGGCTCGTACTGGGCCGTACTGCCGCGGTGGTTAAAGATTTCCCTTTGTTTGCAGGGGGGATAGTCTGGTTCGAATCCCACCTTGGGCACGGTAAACCTCCTGGTCACAGGGGGTTTTCGTGTTTAAGTGTTGACACTGTGTTGACCAGTTGTTCCCCCAAGGAAGCATGTTATGCAGCATCCGTGCCGGCGATGCTCATTTAGATGTTTGTTTTTAGCGGCTCCTCTTCTGAGTGATTCGGGGTTTTTTTTCCCTACACACTATTCATGGCTGGGGGAGGGCAAATCCCCATGGCCTGTGGTCTGCCT